>CAINBI010000170.1 GCA_903846555.1 uncultured Pseudomonadota bacterium | reverse complement strand
TTCCTTCCGCCGCTTTCAGCCAACCCCTGACTGTTTTGCGCGTTAGTCCAGTGCGCCGCTCTATCTCTGATAACGATAGCCCATCGCGGTAATACATACGTCGAATTATTCCCAAATCTTTCATGGTGATCATCTCCTGTAAATACTGCTCATTAAAAGAGCAGGTAGGTTAATCACTCTGGGTAATTTAAGGCGCGCACTAGTGGCATATTTCGGGTAGTTTTAATTGCGTACCAACATGCTTAGCCCCACAATCAATTTTGGCTTGTTCAATTGGGCGTAACTCACTGCTGAGTAAACTGCCTTTAGTTTCAACTACAAAATATAGTCGCTCTTTACCATCTTGGTCTACCAGGATTGCCCAGTCTGGGTTGTAGCTACCTAATGGCGTATCAATTTTGAACCAGGCGGGTAGCTTGGCATAAACTTTAATAGCAGTATTTTTTTCGCAAGAACTAGCAAAAAGCTGTTCAACATCTGAGTCATAAATTACATGGTCATAAACAGACTTCTTAGCTTCCAGCATATTTTTATTGAGGTAGCCCATTAGCTCTTCAGTCTCAAATAGTTCTTGAGCAAAAAACTGGTCATTGCCAATTTTGCGATACTTAATGCCATCAGTAATAAACAAACGCATTTGCATTTTTATAATTGAAGTTGCTTGCTCAATAAATTTTTGAGGGTTATTTTTGAAGCTCTCTAATTTTTCTGATTTTAGTAAAATTTCAATAATGGACTTACGTGTTAGGTTGGTTTCATCCTGCAAATAGCCAACTACATCTGGCAAATCATAGTCTCTAAGGTTGGTAGTGTAGTGCTGAGTTTCTTGCTCAACACCCTGCACCCCACCTTGGGTTATTTCAATATTTGCAGTGGTATAGGTGAACTTTGATTTACCAACAATGAGATTTTTCTTGATTTCTTCAGCACATTTTTCAATGAGTTTTTCTGAATCAAAATTGACGCGATAAACAGTTTTGAATTTAATCTTATCCCATAGCGCTTTAAAATCTTCACCAATAAATAATTGCTTATTTAGTTTGATAGGGCGCTTGTCTGCATTGTTTTTAACATTAAGCCCACCAGCAACTTTCTTAAGAATGGCAATAATGTCTGCTGACTGGCTAGCTACTGATTCTGGCAAATCAACAGTATTATTTTTAAGGGCTATTTTTAGTGCATCCTGCACTTTGCCTTGTGCATCTATGTAACCATGGCTAGTTAGGTGGTCGTGAATCAACTCTGAAGTCTTAGCACCAAGATACGCAGGTTTGTCGCCTTCATGGTGACTCACAATATTTGCAAACTGATGTTGCTCCACTACGCCAAAGCGTATGCCTTCATCATCTTCAATTTCTTTTTGGAGTTTTTTTACAAAATCTTCATAAGACTCATTAGCCATCACAGATAAACTACTCGGCCGCAAGCGACCGAGTTTTAGAACAAACCCAACTGTTGGCTACTTTTCTCACCTTTGCTCATTTCTGCAAGCTGATTTTGAACATACTTTCTTATCACTTCTTCGTTCGCATTGCCTATCG
>CAINBI010000169.1 GCA_903846555.1 uncultured Pseudomonadota bacterium | reverse complement strand
GCTCCAGAATTTGTGCGCCCACAGGATGGTCATGCAAAGCAGGATTGCGAAATCAATGCCTCATTGCGCTGGCTGGAAAGGCAGGGTAGCCAGTTCGCCGCGCTGGACACTACCGTGCTCGGCGATGATCTTTAGGGCACCTCTATTAATTGAGGCGTAGCTCCAAATTCAGATTAGATTGTAAAAATTTTTACAAAAAATTAAGAAGAATTCAGCATTTTGGTCAATTTCTTAGCGTTTTTTGGCTAATTAGCCAGCTTTCAGCCTGATTCGTCTGTTTTCAGGCGAATCAGGCTGTATACTCAGGTTGTAATCGCAACTTGGGTGTTCTTCTTGATGGCAATTAACTGTATATACCTCACCAGATTATAGGTAAGGTTACGCAAGCAAATGCCAATCTTCGCTCTTTCTATACCGATGGTTCGGATAGTATGCATACCCATGAGAGCTTGTGCACCGAAAACATGCTCAACCCTAACGCGAACTCTTGATTTCTCTTTGTTTAACGCTTTCTGCTCATCGGTTAATGGTTTGCCTTTGTAGGGTCTTTCGTGAATCTTGCTGGGAATTTCTTCCGCTTCCAGCATAGCTTCGCAAGCAACCGAGCGGTAGGCGCTGTCCGCAAAAACAGGTCGTTTATTACCCGACTCGTCCAGTGTTTGATCAAGTAACACTTCAAATACCTGGCTATCATGAACGGAAGCCGTAGACACTTCGTAGGATTGAATGAGTTTGTGTTGTTGATCAGCGTTGATATGATTTTTATAACCGTAATGGTTCTCGCTGTTCTTTTTTGTCCACGTTGCGTCAACGTCTTTTTGTCTCAGCATCGGCTCTTTGCCTTTGGCTTTCCAGGCTTCCGGAGTTTCACCGGCTTTTATTTGCGCGTTTTCTTCACGGGTATTGCGCTGCCGTGGCGCTTCAATAAACGTCGCATCAATCAACTGTCCTTGTTTAGCTGAATAGCCAAGCTCAGCTAACTGCCGGTTGAATTCGTCAAATAATGGCACGTAGAGACCAAGAGCCATCATGGTATTTCTAAATATCCATATCGTCTTTGCATCGGGAATCCGATCACCGCATTTAATGGATAAAAACCGTTGATAGGTTAACCGGTCCCGAATCATGAACTCGGTCTTTTCATCGGCAAGATTATTTAACTGTTGAAGAATCAGTATTTGCAGCATAAAAACCACGTCAAACGGGGTTGCACCGGCATTGCTTTTACGCTCCTTGCTATGGATCGCGGTTAGTTTTGGGCGAAAACCTTCCCAGTCAATGTTTTTCTTCAGGTTAACCAACGGATCGCCCAGCGCCTCTATCTTTTCTATTTGGAAAGCGTTGTGATCTTGAATGCTATTAATGGTTTTTGTTTTCACGTGGAAATAAATTGGGTTATTCTGAAATAATGTGCGATTACATCATCATTAGCATAATTTTACTAATTTCTGCTAATTAATAGATGTCCCCCTTTACTGTCACGAGCCATTTTGTCTAGCGTTACTGAAGAAAAAATTGGAATTTATTCTGGTCTGCAAACCCGACTCGCATAAGACTTTATACGAATGGGTTGATG
>CAINBI010000168.1 GCA_903846555.1 uncultured Pseudomonadota bacterium | reverse complement strand
TGTGGTGGCAAGACGTTATAACCCTATTATTAAAGAGTTTGCAGAACGATTGAAGAAAGCGGGTAAATCGAATATGCTGATTATTGGCGCGGTAATGCGTAAGTTGCTGCATATTATTTACGGGGTGCTGAAATCAGGCAATCCCTTTGATGCTAATTATGCTGTTAAGAATGCTTGACTGCTAAGACGGTATCTTATGTCAAACGTTAGAGCTCACAATAAAACTCCATATAAAAGTATGGCAATTTATATGTATGCGTATTATTATTGACGAATGGCAAAAACAAAATTTGAATGGGATGCAGAGAAAGATGCGCTAAACCAAGAAAAACATGGCGTTTCTTTTGCCGTTGCTCAATACGCTTTAGCAGACCTACGTCGCGTGATTGCCAAAGACGACACCCACAGCCTTTCTGAAGAACGTTTTTATTGCTTTGGTGAAGTTGATGGAGGTGTTTTAACGGTGCGATTTACTTATCGCGCCTCAATTATTCGGATTATTGGCGCTGGTTACTGGCGCAAAGGAAAGGCAATTTATGAGCGCGAAAATCAAATACACGAATGAACCGTTAGGTGACGTTAAAGTAATTAAAGACTTTTTACCATCGCCTGCCGAACTGTCATTCAATGAAGAAGCCGTCAAAGTAACATTGGCGCTAAGTAAAAAAAGCATTGATTTTTTTAAGTCTGAAGCGACTAAGAACCATACACAATACCAGCGCATGATTCGCCGTTTAGTTGATGCTTATGTTGAGTCACACAGTCCGTCCTAATTCAAACGTTAGGCATATGAATCGACTATCCATTTTCCTTATGCTTCTGTTTGCGGCACACCCTCTGCGGGCGGCACAGGATAAGCTTGAAGTTGTCTATGATCCAAGACCAGACCATGGAATTCCCCGGGAAGTTGTATTGCAAAAGTCACGGAGCGCTAGAGATTACGGTCCAATGAAAAGCATCGTTAATTCAGAAGACATTCTTCTGATAAAGGTACGTTACTACGACACGTCCTTCAAAGACATTCAAGAGGTTCAATCCTATCTAATTTCCGTTCTAGTTTCCGATAAAGGCTCAACAAATAGCTACATTCCTTGGGCTGAATCTCTCCCTGCTCCGTATGTGGAGGCAACCATCTATTTCAAATCCTTAGCAAGCGGCAAATGGTTGTTGTGGCCTAGTCATTCGGTCTTTCAGGACGAGCAAATGAAATGGTGGTTTGGGATTGGCTTCTGAGCATATCTCTAACCGCTCGTTGCACCGGACTCGAACGTTAGGGCTTCTTAACAAACAGACATCTAAAAATGTTATGATTTGCCTATGGCTCCTACCGTTTTTCGTGATGAGTCTCGCATTCATATACATGTATCTCACACTGATGGTGAGGCAAAGTATTGGATTGAGCCAAAAATTGAGCTTGCTATGAACCAAGGACTTTCACAAAAACAGCTTAATGAGGCATTGTTATTGGTTGAGCGGCATCTCAAGGAGATACTAAATGCTTGGCGTACCCACTTCGAAAATTGAGGTTTCTTTAGCCTCAAACAAAGGCTTCTGGTTGTTGCTAGACGCAGAGGAACTATTTGTTCCTTTCTCGGAGTTTCCATGGTTTCATCGAGCCACTATTGAAGCAATCACGACTGTTGAAAAACCTTCATCTAATCATCTTTATTGGCCTTTGCTTGATGTTGATTTATCGGTAGAGTCTATTCGCAACCCTAGTGCATTCCCGTTGCTCTCCAAAACCTAACCCATTATTCAAGCGGGACGCCTAACGGCGCGCCCATTACCTCATACGTTAGAGTTCATCAAATGATAGATTACGACAATCCAGAAATTGAAGCACAGTGGCTTACCGAGCGCCGTGATGAAATCACGGACTATTTAACCAATGAAGGCGTCTCACATGGCAAAGTTGGTGCAGAGCCTGCATGGCATATCGCTCCATACGTTTCCATTTGGGCCATTGAAAACCTCAAAACCCCGAACTCAGTCGGGTGGTGGGCTATTTCAGGAGACCTACCAAACGACTACGTCTCAGCAAGCAATGCCAAAAACCCAAGAGAAGCAATACATGCTATTGCCTCTTTATGGAAAGAAGCCTCTCAATACATGGCACGTGGAGAACGGCACCCAACCTTTGTCATTGGCACAGGCGAAAGTGATGATGAGTTGGCTCCCCTGCTAGCTTCAAGAGCGGAAATGCTACTCGACTGGTATAGTGACCCAGAGATGTGGGAATAAAATGCGCTCTAACCCATCCATCAAGCGGGACACGCTAAAGCGTGCCCCTTAATTCAAACGTTAGAGCTCAAGGAAGGTTTCCAAATGAATAGCACGGCATTTTTTACTGTCACACTCTCTTTCTTTCTCGCGTCATGCGGAAATGGGGACGTACCCAATACATCAGGCAAACTTACTGTCTGCACTCAGGATGCCATGCAATGCTCAGGTGGCTCTTGGGTTGGACGTAGCGGACCAAAATGCGAGTTCGTTTGTCCACAATCCCAGCCTAAGTAGAGAGGTTTGAGCTATCCAAGCACTAACCTACGCTCAAAAGCACGGCTGGTTAGCACCACGTTAGATATCAATGGAGATCTCTATATGAAAGCTGTCATTACCAGCTTGTTACTTATTTTTTTAAGTGGCTGTGCAACAACCAATGCAAATCTACAGTCTGACAATTCACCTATATATAAAATTATTGCCGTCACGACAATGGAACTGGATAAGCATGGGAATACATGTGCGGATGCAACTGGCACGATAAGACTTTATGAAAATGGCGTTTATGGCTCAGCAATAGACTCTTTTGGAAGAGGATTTAAAATAACCGGAAAGATTGACGCTAGTGGAAAAATTACCGGGGGCTTCGCTTTAAGTGTAATTACAGCCGTGGATTTTATTGGTCAGCATGATGCCGATAAGAAATATGCCAATGGCACTTGGAAAGATATATATGAATGTAAAGGTACGTGGAATGCAACTAAAACATTCTAATCTATCCATCAAGCGGGACGCCTGACGGCGCCCCTTAACTCAAACGTTAGGCGTCACAATGCGACTCACAGTAAGGCGTGCGCTTGTCGTTCTTGCTTGCGTTGCCATTCCCGTATCTGCGGTAGCATTGCCTCCGAGCTGCGATTCAGTCGTGTCGTTTGTGGCGGATCCACCGCAGCGTGCCCCTTCCGATCACTTTCGAGACTTCACGGTCAAACAAGCTGACCTTTGTGTCATCCTGAGTACGTACTACGAAGTCACGGAAGACCAATGGCTTCACGCCTATCACCACGTCGCCTTTGCAGACAGGACGGGCACGGCCACACTTAAAGATGGCGCAGCACTCAAGTGGCTTGTTCGCCCGGGTGGCCTGGCCAAACTGTCGCAGGCAAATGGGGTCACAGTATTTCTCGCCCGAGAGAAGCACAACTGAGTGCATCATGGTCGGCAGTCATGCGAGCTCCGCCTAACCCGTCGTTGTACCCGACAGCCTCCAGCGGGCTGCGCCCGCTTCCGTCTGCGGGTGAACTCAAACGTTAGGCGTTTTTACGAACGTGGCGTAAAATTTCCGCATGAAAGTTTCTGAATTGTTGCGGTTTATTGAGAAAGACGGATGGTCATTGGTGCGCCAGCGCGGCAGCCATCGCCAATTTCACCATCCAAGCAAATCAGGAACCGTTACTGTTGCTGGCAAACCCAGCATTGATGTGCCCCCTGGCACCTTGAACAGTGTGTTAAAACAAGCTGGCTTAAAGGAGTAATCATGCGATATATGGTGGTAGTTGAAAAAGGCAAGACAAGTTATGGTGCTTTCGTTCCCGACCTTCCAGGCTGTGTCGCCGTTGGAGAAACTGAAAAAGAGGTCGTCGACCTTATTCAAGAAGCTATTCAATTTCACTTAGAAGACTTGAAAATCGAAGGCCAACCCATTCCCCAGCCCGCATCAAAAAGTAAATTTATCGAAGTTTCTTTGGCCGCCTAACCCATCCATCAAGTGGGACGCCTAACGGCGTCCCTTAATTAAAACGTTAGCCCTATAAAACAAAGATGCCAATTACTCCCTTTCATTTTGGCCCTGGCGCAGCAATTCATGCCATTGCACCTAAACATGTAAGTTTTTTAGCCTTTTGCTCTGCCAATGTTCTCATTGATATTGAGCCGCTTTATTACATGGTCACAGGGCAGTATCCTCTACATAGGTTTTTTCATACTTACATTGGCGCAAGCATCATCATCGTTGCTACTGCGCTTATTTTCTTTGTCGCCTTAAAGTTGGCTTCACAGGTAAGGTTACCTAATTTATTTCAATGGCAAAGCTTAAATCCACTTCCCATCTGGCTGGGCGCAGCGGCTGGCAGCTATTCTCACATTGTGTTCGATAGTGTGATGCACTCTGACATTGTTCCACTCTCACCATTCAGTGAAGTTAACGTACTTTATCAGCTTGTTCCACTTGCTGAGTTGCATCTTTTTTGTGTATTTGCTGCTGTGTCAAGTTTAGTTATACTTGGCATTCGTCGGTTACTTAAGGCTAGGCATGCAGGCTAACCCATCGTTCAAGCGGGACGCCTAACGGCGCCCCTTAACTCAAACGTTAGGTGTAACTCCATGCCCTTCATCAAATCAAAAATCGTGAAAACCACAGCAGCTCAGCTGTTTCGAACTAGTCTTATCACTTTTTGGATTTCTTTCCTAATAATTACATTTATTGACTATGCTGGCGAAAAATGGTTGCACATCAAGTGGAGCTCTGGTCCTGACCTATATCCAAATATGGAGCTCGGTCTTCTATTTGTATTCATTCAATTGCTATGTTGTGCGCTCCTTCTCGGGTATATCCTCAAATCGTACAATCCTTCCCAACCAAGCCGTTCAATTCTGTTAAGTTTGGCCATAGCTGTCGGCACTGCTTTTATTAGCTTCCTACTCATGGCCATTATTGCTTTGTACTACCTTACCAGCATTATGGGGCGTCAACTGTGATACCTAACCCATCCATCAAGCGGGACGCCTTGCGGCGCCCCTTAACTCAAACGTTAGGGCTTTGGTAAAAAGCATTGTTCTGGCAACCGCTCTGGTATTGCCTCACAGAGCCTGCCCTCGAATGTTTTAGTCGGGGGGCAGCGTATTTAGGTTTATTTTAGCGTTTTGGTTTGGTGGTATTGGTAAAGTAGGTGGTTTTAAGTAATAATCGTTCTGTCCGTTTCCGTCATGCCGCCGTTTAGGTTTGTGGGCTTGGCGGGCAGTTTCTGGGCGGCACGACGGAAGCCGTGTTTTTTTATGTGGTGTGGCATTGGTTAATGTTGCACCTTTTTAGTTTGGTGGGGGCGGTTAATGTGGCAGGTTTATTGTTGCGTTGTAAGCGGCTAGCCCATCCAC
>CAINBI010000167.1 GCA_903846555.1 uncultured Pseudomonadota bacterium | reverse complement strand
GCTTGCCTCTTCCACAAGCACCCACACTTATCAGTTGTTAAATTGTTAAAGAACAGTGCCTAGAAGGGCTTGCCTTCCAGCCTCTCGTTACGCTTTGCGTGAACGAGGTGCGCATTATACAGCGCTTTTAATCGCCGTCAACTCTAATTTCGAAACATCTTCTAATTAGTTATAACGGGTCTGTTTTACACTTTTTTTGCTTTTTGTTACGGTTGTTTGTAACGAGGTGCGCATTCTACATAGGCTTAAACTTTGGTCAACCGCGCGGATTGTGAGAACGGCTTTGATGAGCTGAAGAATCAATGAGGCTGGGGTGGCTTCTCAAAACAAGATATCGAGCGCTGCCAAACCTCGGCACGCGCAGTGGCGTGATTTACAACTGGTGGAGTTGGTACTGCCGTGCCGCCAAGCCTGATGCACGCATGGAGGCGATTACCAGTAGACCGTCATTGCTGGCCAGAGTGGGTCGTGCCATCAAGCATGCGGGTCAGTACACATTACATTTGACGGCAATGCATGCCGCAGGCAAGACGTTGATGACGTTAGTCAGCAATATCCGCCTTGCATTGGCGCATGTGAGTGTGATTGCGGAGCAGTTGCCATCGATAGACCGTTGGCACGTATTCTTAAACTACGTCGCGTCTAAAATAGCGCGGCGTCCTCTGCCAAATTACACGCAAATGTGCGCTTTGGAATCAGGGTAACTGCTTTTTTTAGGATTAAAACAACAAGTGTGGCTCTGCTCTAATTTTGTGCGTCTACACGCCAAAGCACATTCTTTAGCTGGTTATCAATGCGGTGTTGAGTAAAGCGTTAAACTGAGCAATAGGTAATGGCTTAGCAAACAAATAGCCTTGGTAATGCTTGCAGCCAATATTCAGAAGTAGCTGCCGCTGCGCCTTTGTTTCCACACCTTCGGCTATTACGTCTAAATTCAGCGTTTTTGCCATGGCGACGATAGTGCGGACAATCGCTAAATCGCTATTGTCTTTGGCAATGTCGCACACGAACGTCTGGTCTATTTTAAGCTGATAAATTGGTAGTTGTTTGAGATATTGCAAAGAGGAATAGCCAGTACCAAAGTCATCTAATGAGCAACGAATTCCGATGGCTTTTAATGCCTGCATGGTACTGATAGTGACTTCAACGTTATCCAGCAACATGCTTTCTGTTAGCTCTAGCTTAAGTTTGAGCGGGTTAATGCCATGCCGCAGCACGGCCGACTGAACTTGCGCCACAAAATCAACCTGGTGAAATTGTTTAGCACTGACATTTATCGAGAGTGTTAGGTTACTAGTCACTAAGTCTAGCTGCCAAGCTTTAATTTGCGCGCATGCAGTATTTAGCACCCAAATGCCAATTGGCAGAATTAGCCCCGCATCTTCTGCCAGCGACACAAATTGCTGTGGTGACACCATGCCACGATCGGGATGAATCCAGCGAATTAATGCTTCTACACCGATACAACATCCTAAATGGTCTACCTGAGCTTGGTAATACAGATGAAATTGTTGCTTTTCTAAGGCTAAGTGTAATTCGCGTTCCATGTTTACGCGGGCATTGATGTTGGCCTGCATCTGCGGATCAAAGAAGCGTATCGCATTGCGGCCAGCCTTCTTCGCTTGATACATGGCGATGTCAGCTTGCTTTAGCAACTCCTCTGGCAAGTAATTTTGCCTATTGATCATAGCCGCACCGATACTAGGTGTACTTTTGTATTCATGAATAGACAACTGATAAGGCTGATTGAGCGCTACGAGTATTTTTTCGCCAACATCTTCTGCTTGAGCTGCTGCCTCAACAGCTTGTTCGCTCAAGTTTTCCAGCATAATAACAAACTCATCACCACCAAGCCGGGCTACGGTATCACCTTCGCGCACGCAAGATTCAAGCCTTAACGAAACCTGCTGCAACAATAGGTCGCCAATGTCGTGACCTAAGGTGTCATTAAGCGTTTTAAAGTGATCAAGATCGAGGAACAGTATTGCGCCGCCTTGACCGCTGCGTACACTATAAATTGCAGCCTGTTTAAGCCTGTCTAACAACAAGCGGCGGTTCGGCAAACCTGTTAGCGCATCATAGAAAGCTAGTCTCTGAATCTCCTCTTCTGCGGCTTTGCGCAGGGTGATGTCAGTCAAGGTTGTTACGTAGTTGATGACAATGTTGTTATCGTCTTTTACTGCGGTGATGGTGAGATGCCCTGGGTAAACGTCAGCGTTCTTACGCCGATTCCAAATATCCCCTTCCCATACGCCCTGGTTTTTTATGCTGTTCCACATTACTAAAAAAGATTCTTCATCATGCTGATCGGAGCTAATAAGGAAAGGCGTTTGACCAATGGCGTCGGCCGCAGTATAGCCAGTGATTTTGGTAAAGGCGCTGTTAACGCGAAGAATTATATTATTCACATCGGTAACTATTATGCCTTCTTGCGATTCAAAAGCGGTTGCGGCAATTTTAAGTTCGCTCTCAGCCTGCTTGCGCTCAGTAATGTCGGTATGTGTGCCTATCATGCGTAAGGGTTTGCCGTCCTCGCTGTGATTTACAATCATCCCTCGACCAAGAATCCATTTATATTGATTACTTTTACATCTTAAGCGATATTCAGCAACATAAAAATCGGTTTTTCCATCTAGATATGCTTGCATCGTCGCCTTCACATGCGACTGATCGTCAGGATGAACACGGGACGCCCATTCATCATTTGTCGGCAGAATATCTTCTTCTGAATAACCTAGCATGCTCTTCCACAGCATAGAATAATGAGCTTCATCGGTCTGGGGGTTCCAATCCCATACGCCATCGCCTGAGCCTTCAATGGCAAACTTCCACCGAAACTCACTATCCTTTAACGCTTTCTGCTGTTCATCTAGACTAATCAACATGCCATTAATACGTTGAGCTAACTTTGCAAGCTCATCATTACCGACGAACGTAGGGACGCGTGTAGACGTGCTAGCGACTTCATTAATAAAACTCACACTATTGCTCAGTTTGGTGAGCCTAGCTATCACCAGCTTATTAAAAATCCAGCTGAGAATAAACAACAGCAATGCGATTCCACCAGTTGACCAGAGGATAAAGTTCGAGCTGTTTTGCCACAGCTCGAATATTTTTCGGTCACTGATCGTTCTCAACATCAGCGTGTTTGCAGCATCAGCCTCGTGCAGCCAGGTATAACCAGCCACTTCATCTTTATTTAGCGCTTGCATCACCCAGCTATTTTTACTGTTAATTTGTTTAGCCGCTTGCCTTATATTTTCTGGGATTTTTGCATTGCCATACATATGGGTAATGCTAATTTTTGCGCCAACGATAGCTTCAAGCTGTTTAATCAGCAACGTGTCAATGAGTCGCATCATGATGAGTACGCCGCGACGACTGCCTTGGGGAATGGTAGGCAAAATGTCCATGGCTGACACCATCATCAGCCCATTGTCTGTCCACAATAGGCCTGTAATACTTCCTGTTTTAGTCGGTCGAATAAATATACCATTCTTACTGACCGCTAGATTAAGCTTTGATGGTATTGCCCAAGGCTTATCGTTAACAAAGTCATATCCACTCTGGTAAACAATCTCACCATTGTTATTTGTTAGAAATATCGCATTTATTTTTAGGTTAGAAAAAACTGCATTGGTGTAATTGGAGTCGATGTAAGCCTGTTTGTGCGTAGCCATGTAGTCATAGCTATCGTCCCAGTGCGCCCAGTTCTTGGTAAGCCCCTCCAATTGCTGGCCTTGTAGCGCTATCATTCTTTGGGCGTTTTTAATCTGAATATAGGTCTTGTCTGATTCTAGGCTAGAGTATCCCCGCACTAGCAAAGAGCGTGCAGCAACAAACTGAATAATAAGTAGCAATAGCAGGCTTATCCCTACAACGGCCATCAGGCCGAGCCTGAGACCCTTAAGATTCACCTTGGGTAAAAGCATTTCTAAAGATTTATTATTAAGGGCATATTTCTATGGTAACGGCTAATACACATATTAGTGATTTCAGTGTGGTGATATCAGTCTTTATTAAGGGGGGGGTAAGGAGTTATATAATGGTTACATATAGTACTTACTATATGTGGGTAGTACGTTAGGTTTTAGTAGATGGCCTGAGCTGGCGGGTTAACTGCGTAACTTCATATTCAAAGGCATAAATCGCTTAAGTAGGTGCTGATTAAATCCGTTCGTGGTGAGCCCTTCGACTACGCTCAGGAGAGTCTTGTCGAACCATGCTTGATTTTTCACTATAAAAATCAGCATGTTAAAAGCACCCTTCGACAAGCTCAGGGCGAACGGTTGAATAAATCAGCGCTTCCTTAAGTAATAAACTGTAGTAAAAAAACGATTAGCCCCGCATTTCTGAAGCACCATTAAAACAAAAAACTTTGTTTATTTTTTTCTGCGGCTAGTGCGGCCATCAGTTTTTCGTGGTCTGCATTTTGGATTAAATCATGCGCATGCTTCACGGCAATTTCTGCGCTTGCAAAATCACCTTCTGCCAGCGCCTGCATACCCTCAAGCAAGGCTGCATTGCTGGCTTGTAGACGCTGTGCTTCTTGCTTACTGCGCCTGTTAACTGGTAGGCGGCGTAAATAATGCACTAATCGTAAACAGTAATGCAGGCTTAAAAAGCCTAGCACAATTAAAATCAGTAAAAAGTTGAATGAAAATTGCAGGCGATAGGGCGGCCTTACGATTAGCACGTAGCCCGCGTTATTACTTGCAAACCAAACGATGGCTACGAGTAAGCACAACATCAATAACCACCAAAATAGCTTACGTTTGATCATATTTTTAACTTGAGTTAGTTACCTAGGTTAATGACTTTGTTTAGTTACTTGGATTAATTAATTTAGTTTAATCATTTTTTTCAAGGCTTAATTTATAGCGATTAACTGCCGCAATGCTCTCGGTAAGCTGCGGCAACTCAATGCCAACATTGTTATCAGATAGCATTTTAAGCAACTGCAATGCTTTGATGGTATTGGGATGCCTAGTATCATAATATTGATTTAGCCAGCGAAGTATGGCTGTAATGTCTGCGCTATAACTGGCTTCATCGTGCTGCAATAGCGCAATGCGTGCGGTGAGTAGTCGTAATTTCAGGTTCTCACGTAAATAAAATGCTAGGTCGGGTGAAAGTAATGGCGGTTCAGGTTTGTCGATGCGCTCTACGGTCACTAGATTTCTAATGTCATTCCAGACGAAAAACGCAAACTTTTGCACCGGATTCATCGGCTTAGTTTTGGCTGTCACTTTTTGCGCTACGGCTTGATTAAAGGTCGGCTGGCGTTCACTAATTAAGGGCAACGTGGCGCACAAGCTCGCCAAGATTTCAAGTTGAGTACTCATGTTCATTACATCGACTTGCGGCAGTGCGCGTAATTTTTCAATTTCAAGCGCTAAGGTTGCTCGCAGCTGGGTAGCGCGTGGCAATGCTAGCGGCTCAAGGCGCTTATCTGCGGCTTGTAAGGCTAATAAGGCAGATTTAACATTGTTTGCCAGTTGTAATTGCTGGTTGGCGATGGTCAGTAACTGCTCAACTTCAGCCACGGCAGTGGCTTCACGATTTTCTGCCAATTGGTCGTATAAGGTTTGCAATACATCTTGTTGATCGCGTGATTCTGCCAGTTTCTCTTCTAACAATACCGTGCGTGCATTGGCTTGCGTGCTGCGCTCTTCCGCTTGTTTAGCTAGCATCATACTTTGCTGGTTAATCGCTTGATATTCATCTAATTTTAGGCTGAGTGTCTTTTCAACTTCATTGAATCGTTGCCGCGTGCTTAACCATTGCCAAGCCAGCGAGAAAAGCGTGAGCACAACCAATGCCAATGCAGTTTTGGCGAAGAGTGAGGGCTTACGTTCTACTGGTTCTGGCGGCATTTGCATGACTGAACTCGGATCATCGCTCATGGTTGATTGACCAACGTTTGTTGTAGGCAGACTAATATCGCTTCATCACCTGGCGCATCGGCAATATGTACATTCAACGCATTTAATGCCAAAGCATCGGCCTCTTCGGCAATGCGGGCGTGGTTCACACAAATATGAATGCTGCGTATCCACTCATCGCTGCCATTGTGGGTCATTTGCAATAAATGCCGCATAGCCTCAGAACTTGTGACCACAATGGCATGTAATTGCTGTTTTTGCCAAAGTGACTCTAATGCGGCACAACTTGTTTGGGGATTAACCCGCCGATAACTTTCTGCAAAAATGAGCCGCGCGCCGCGCGCTTTGAGCGTGTCGGCCAATACTTCACGCCCACCAACGCCCCGAAAAATCATGACTGTTTGATCGGCGACATCGCGCATTTCAGGCAAAGCCAGCAGCGATTCACTATCAAAACGCGTGTGTGGAACCAGCACATTATGTACACCATAAAGCCCAAGTTGTTTCGCGGTTTGATGACCGATAGCCGCGAACTTTACATTTTCTGGCACGGTAGCAAATTTTTGGATAATGCGCGGCATGGCATTATCTACCGCATTGGTGCTGATAAATATCGCCCAACTTACAGACTCTAGCTGACTCAAGGATTGCTCAAATGCGCTGTAATCGTCTAATGGAGCAATAGCGATAAGCGGGAATAAAAACGCTGTGCCAGCCTGTTGCTCAATGGCTAAACATAAACGCTGCGCCTGATCTATTGGCCGCGTCACTGCAATGCCAAACCCAGTGAGTAATTTATTCATTATTTAAAATAAGTGCCTAATTAGTGCCGTTAAAGTTAATCCAGTAAAGCCAAAATATCATCAGCACCATTGGCGCGTAATTGCGCCGCAAGCGCTTTCCCTAATGCTTCTGGGTGGCTTCTGCTACCGCTCACGCGCTCAACTAACATCTGTTTGCCATCCACGCTAGCAACAAAGCCTGTGATACGGATGTTATCAGCTTCGCAAATTGCATAAGCACCTAATGGCACGGTACAACTGCCGGCTAATGCCCGGCTCATGCCACGCTCAGCTTCTACACAAACTTGCGTATCGGCATGATTTAACGGCGCAAGCACACTGAATAAATCTTGGCGATTTGAACAGATTTCAATGCCCAAAGCGCCTTGTCCTACGGCAGGAATACTTAATTCTGGAGAAATCGCGCTACGAATGCGCGCTTCAAGCCCTAAGCGGATTAAGCCAGCCGCCGCCAGAATAATGGCCGCATATTGACCTTCATCCAACTTACGCAATCGCGTTTGCAAATTACCACGTAAGGATTCTATTTTTAAATGCGGCAAACGTGCTTGCAACTGGCTTTGGCGGCGCAAGCTTGAAGTGCCAACAATGCTTCCTGCGGGTAAGTCTTCAAGCGTAGTATAGTTGTTTGACACAAAAGCATCGCGCGGGTCTTCTCTTTCACCAGTTGCCACCAGTGTGAAGCCTTCAGGCAAATTCATAGGCACGTCTTTCATGCTATGCACCGCTAAATCTGCACGGCCATCCGCCAAAGCCATTTCTAGCTCTTTAACAAATAAGCCTTTGCCACCAACTTTGGCTAAAGACGTATCTAGAATTTGGTCACCCGTGGTGGTCATGCCCAAAATTTCTACCGTGGTATCTGGGTATAGGGCCTGCAAACGACTTTGAATATGTAGCGCTTGCCACATTGCCAGCGGGCTTTCGCGCGAGGCGATTACTAGCTTGGTTGGTAGCTTAGTGTTTGCATTTTGATTGTTGGATGGATTATTCATGTGATTGATTTTCTTGCGGTTCAGTAGAGATTCTTAATTTTAGCATAAGCTGTGACTTAGCCTTAATGGGCGCATCGTTAAGCTGTGCGGATTAAATGCTGCTGGCGGCGACTCACTGGAACGGTATCTGGAATGTACTTTAACAGGGCGACCCATTGCTTGTCGTCGATTTTAGGGCTTTCATCGTTAATTTCGCCGTTAATTTCGTTGTCAACTCGGCTATCAATAGAGCGCTTCTCAAAACCTAAAATATAAGCATTGGCGACCAAGCAATTGCGATGCAAGCGAATGAAGTTGCCGCTGAACTCCCGCTCTAAATGTGTAAGCGATTCTTCAATCAGGTATTCACGTTCAGCAGTACGCACGGTGATATATTTCAGCTCGGCGCGCAAATAAATAACATCGTCCAGCGGTACTAACAAAATCCGACCGCGCTCATTAATGCTGAAATGCGATCTTCTCGGACTGAGTGGCACCAGCATTTCAAGCTGCCGTGGCAAAAGCGCACGCGCCTTGTTAAGAGAGGTTTGTAGGCGCTCTAAGCGGATAGGTTTTAATAAGTAATCGACCGCGCTCATATCAAAAGCTTGCATGGCGTAACTATCAAAGGCGGTAGTAAAGATAATGGCTGGTGGCTCAGCCATTTTTTGTAGATGTTGTGCCACCTCAATGCCATCCATCACTGGCATGCGAATATCCAGCAGCACAATATTAGGCTGATATTCACCAGCCAAGTTGAGCGCCTCTTGGCCATTTTTAGCTTCTGCCACAATATTGATGTTGCTGATGTCAGAAAGAAGCTCTCGTAGCCGATTGCGGGCTGGCGCTTCATCATCGACAATTAAAAGATTAAGTATAGTGCGAGTCATATTTTGGTATGCGGCAATGTAATGTGCACCTGATATTCCGTATCAGATTGCGTAGTTTTTAGTGAAGCTTCAAGATCAAAATGTAATGTTAAGCGCTCTTTAATGTTATTAAGCGCCATTTTATTGCCATTTTGATGGATGTTTTGCCTGTGGTACGGGTTGCTTAATACAATATGCACTTCATTCCGTTTAGTGTAGATTTGAATAATAATGGTGCCGCCTGCTGCCAGAGGTTCAATGCCGTGATACACCGCATTTTCAATTAACGGCTGTAGCAACAATGGCGGTATCAGTGCGTCTGGCGGCATATCATCAATTTGCCATTGAATATTCAGCCGCTCGTCCAAGCGCAATTTTTCTAGTGATAAATATTGCCGACATAAGGCGATTTCTTGCGCCAGCGGCACTAAATCGCGGTTATCTGCCATCAATACTCGAAATAAATCGGCCATATCTTCCAAAGCCGTTTCCGCTTGCTTGGGCTGACTGCGAATTAACGACAGCACTGCATTGATGCTGTTAAACAAAAAATGAGGGCGAATACGCGCCTGAAGTGCTTGCAGCCTCGCTTCTATCAAGGCTGGTGAATAAGCACGGTGATGCAGGTTAAAATAATACAAGATGATTGCCGTTAAAGTTAAAGCAAAAAATAACACCCTTGTTTGTGTCGGTAACTCGCTAAATATCAACAATTGTGAAATCAGCTCATACACGCCGCTACAAGTAAATAATATGATGCATACCATCGCCAGCAAGCCTTGCCAATAGCGCAGCTTGATGAGTATCGGGTAACTGGCGTAGAGCAATAACAGGCTAAGCAACAACATGGGCTGCGCAATGACTGAAGTGGCGGTGATTAAGTTGAAGAACTGATTAAAATCATTGCTCAGTGCAATGGCAGCCAACACTAGAGGCGTATTGACGATAATTAATATGCGTAAATTAACTCCCAAATTACGCATATCTGGTAATCGGCTAGATTTTCTCATGGATAATTTTGATGCTCATGCTTAATTTTTGCACATTATTTGTTTAAAAGCGCCTTGATTACCTTGCTGTATCTGGGCAATTATTGAATTGAGTAGCAGCGTGCCATTTGTGTTTTGCATTATACTAAGCGCATAAGTATATTATTATTAAACGATATTTTGAATTTTTACAAAAAATATCAGTAAAATAACGGCAAATTTACAGTCAAAAGAAAAAGTGAAAGCGATACAAAAAGTGAACGATAAAGTGAATGTAATACAAAAAGAAAGTGCCCTCAATAAAAAAAATACCAGCTGGTCAGGTCGATTTAACGAACCAGTGGCAGAGCTAGTCAAAAAATACACCGCATCTGTTGGCTTTGACCAACGCCTAGCGACATTTGACATTCAAGGCTCACTCGCCCATGCGCAAATGTTAGGCGCGCAAAACATCATTAGTCTTGACGACGTAAAATCGATAGAACTTGGTTTAGCTGAAATTCTGCAAGAAATTGAAGTGGGCACGTTTGAATGGCAGTTAGATTTAGAAGACGTACATTTGAATATTGAAAAACGGCTCACCGATAAAATTGGTGATGCAGGTAAGCGCTTGCATACTGGCAGAAGCCGTAACGACCAAGTGGCCACTGATGTCAGGCTTTGGTTACGCGCCACCACAGACCAAATTACAGTCAGCCTAGCAAACTTGCAATTAAGTCTGTTAGATTTAGCCGAAGCGCATTTTGACACCATTATGCCGGGCTTTACGCATTTGCAAGTGGCGCAGCCTGTGACCTTTGGTCACCATTTAATGGCTTACTTTGAAATGCTAAAACGTGATGTTGCGCGCTTTAGTGATTGCAGAACACGGATTAACCGTTTACCGCTTGGTGCTGCGGCTTTGGCTGGCACCAGCTACCCGATAGACCGTGAAATGGTGGCGAAAGCGCTAGGTTTTGATGGCGTTTGCGAAAACTCGTTAGATGCCGTTTCTGACCGCGATTTTGCCATTGAATTTACCTTTGCCGCTTCGCTAGTGATGACGCATTTATCACGCTTATCTGAAGAGCTAATTTTGTGGAGCTCGCCTAGATTCGCTTTTATTGATATTGCCGACCGATTTTGCACAGGCTCATCTATCATGCCGCAAAAAAAGAACCCAGATGTGCCAGAGTTAGTGCGCGGCAAAACAGGTCGTGTGTATGGCCATTTAACGGCTTTGCTTACTTTGATGAAAGGCCAACCGCTGGCCTACAATAAAGACAATCAGGAAGATAAAGAGCCGCTGTTTGATACGGCCGATACTTTATTAGTCACGCTGGAAATTTATGCCGATATGCTGCGCTTGCCTGTGCTTGAAAATGGCGTGGTGGTTAAAAAAGGTTTTGTGGTGAATAAAGAAAATATGCGCCAAGCTGCGTTCGAAGGCTACGCAACCGCTACAGACTTAGCTGATTATTTAGCTAAAAAAGGCATGCCGTTTAGAGATGCGCATGAGGTGGTTGCGCTTGCGGTGCGTTACGCGGTCGATAAAAAAGTCGATTTGAGCGAGTTGCCACTCGCCACGCTACAAGAATTTTCTGCTGAAATTAGCGAAGATGTGTATGCCGTATTGACGCTAGAAGGTTCGCTGAATAGCCGGAATCATATTGGCGGCACCGCACCGGTGCAGGTGAAAGCGGCCATTGCCAGAGCAAGAAGTTTGATAAAATAAGCGCCAGCAGCTCAAAAGCACTGCCCTGCGAGCCAATAGGGACGGGATTCGCAGGGCAGTGCTTTTTGATGAAATAGGCGTTATTTCACCAGCAGTTAAACCAAAAATAACTCCAACAGCTCATTTAAAAAGTGTTGTCCCAATAGCGTAGGTTGCATATTGCCGTTTTCCAGTAATAACAAACCTTTGCTTTGGGCTTTTTTAATGGCGATTTCTAGTTTATTGATATTCATACCGGTACGTTGTTGAAACAAATCCACTGGCACGCCGTTAATTAAACGTAGCGCATTCATCATAAATTCGAAACCTAATTCGTCTTGGCTAATCAGCCATTCACGTTCTACTGCTTTGCCGGCTAAAGCTTGCTGCATATAAGCTTTAGGCTGTTTAGGCCGCACTTCTCGGGTGATTTTATCGTGATAACTCAGCTTGCTGTGCGCGCCTGCGCCTATGCCCAAATAATCGCCAAACTGCCAGTAATTCAGATTATGTTTGGCTTGCTTGCCTTTTTTAGCAAAGGCGGAGGTTTCATAATGTTCATAGCCGTTTTGCGCGAGCAACGCCTCAATTTCTAACTGCATATCGCTGCTGGTGTCGTCATCTGGCAAGCTTGGTGGTGTACGATAAAACGGCGTATTGGGTTCTAAGGTTAAATGGTAAAACGACAAATGTGCCAGGCTTAACTTCACGGCAATTTCAGCATCGCGCATGGCATCGGCCAGCGTTTGCTTAGGCAAGCCATACATCATGTCGCAGTTCACTTGCTCAAAAGTATTTAAGGCCAGCGCTACCGCTGAAAAAGCCTGTTCGCTATCGTGAATGCGTCCCAGCGCCTTGAGATAATCACTGTTAAAGCTTTGAATTCCAAGCGACAACCGGTTCACGCCAGCCTGTTTATAGCCAATAAAATTAGCTGCATCTACCGTGCCTGGGTTTGCTTCTAGCGTCACCTCCGCATCCAGCTCTAGCGGCGTAAGCATGCGCACATGGCTCAAAATACGGTCTATCGAATCTGCGGAAAACAAACTAGGCGTGCCGCCACCAAAAAATACACTTTTAATTTTACGACCCCACACTTTGGGTGTGGCAAGCTCTAAGTCGGCAATCAATGCGTCTACATAAGCGGCCTCTGGAATCACTCCATTTTCATTACGGCTTTCATGCGAATTAAAATCGCAATACGGACACTTTTTTACGCACCACGGAATGTGGATATACAAAGATAATGGCGGTGGATTTTTAAGCCCGGAAAGTGTGTCATCTCCAGCAAGCGGGGCTAAGGTATTGATGGGCTTTAGGCTAAAAGCCGTTTCTGCTTTAATTTCAATGATTTTTTTGATAAGGGTTCACCAGCGACTCGATTAATTGGTGCAATGCTTCACGAATTTGCGCTTCTGAAACTTCCATCAGCAAACCGTCTTCCAGTGCATCTTGGGCGATTTGCTTGATTTCATCGAAGTTTTCCGTCATCACTTTAATTTTTTCTGTGCATGCCACGATGCTGCCGTCATCGCGCAGCCATATTGGCAATACTTGTTTTTTAAGATTACTCATTCGCGTTACTCGTTGCTTAACTTTTCTAATTTCTGCAATAGTTTAGCCATTGCGTGGCCTCTATGACTAATGCGGCTTTTGATTTCTAGCGGTAATTCTGCCACGGTTTTGCCAGTTTTATCATCCAAAAATAGTGGATCATAACCAAAACCATCATCACCGCGATACTCGCTTAAAATCTCGCCCGCCCATAGTCCTTCAGCAATCATCGGCTCGGGATCATGCTCATAACGCACAAGCACGATGACGCAGTAAAAATGCGCGTGCCGATTGGTTTCATTGGCCATGACTTCGAGTAACTTTTGGTTATTGCGCGCGTCCTGATTTTCATTTTGGCTCAGGTTTAAGCCATTAGCTTCTACCGCATAACGCGCAGAACGCACGCCAGGCGCGCCTTGCAGTGCATCGACACACAAACCTGAATCATCGGCCAACGCAGGCAAACCCGTATGCTTGCTGGCGTGGCGTGCTTTGGCAAGCGCATTTTCAATGAAGGTACAAAAAGGCTCTGCACATTCAGGCACGTTAAACTCAGCTTGCGGAATCACCTCAATTTGTAGCGGCGAAAGAATATGCTGAATTTCTCGCAACTTACCTTTGTTGCCCGTAGCAATGACGATTTTTTTAAACACTTAAGGCCTCGGTTTGCAGATTAATCAGCTGCGCAATGCCATCACGCGCTAAATCTAGCATCGCATTCATGGCATCACGGTCAAATGGCTCGCCTTCAGCGGTGCCTTGCACTTCTACAAAACCTCCGTCTGCGGTCATCACCACGTTCATATCGGTATCGCAGTCTGAGTCTTCTAGATAATCTAAATCCAGCACTGGTACGCCTTTGTAAACGCCGACAGAAATCGCCGCAACCGCTTGTTTAAGCGGGCTTTCTGTGAGTTTACCGCTGGCTAACAAGGTGGAAATGGCATCATGCAAAGCTACATAAGCGCCGGTAATACTGGCAGTTCTAGTGCCGCCATCGGCTTGAATTACATCGCAATCAATCTGAATGCTACGTTCGCCTAACTTTTCTAAATCAATAATCGCACGTAATGAGCGGCCGATTAAACGCTGAATTTCTTGAGTACGGCCAGACTGTTTACCTCTCGCGGCTTCTCTATCCATCCGACTGCCAGTAGAGCGTGGCAGCATGCCATATTCTGCGGTGACCCAACCTTGGCCCTTGCCTTTTAAAAAGCCTGGTACGCGCTCTTCTATGCTTGCGGTACATAACACATGCGTATCACCAAATTTTACCAATACCGAGCCTTCAGCATGTTTGGTGTAATGGCGAAACATTTCAACTTCACGTAGTTGATTGTTGGGACGTTGGCTTGGTCTATTGTTGCTGGCTTGCATGCTGGATATTCCTGATTCTAAAATGGATTATTTACGGTTGGTAGTTTTTAAGGCTAATTGTATTTCGGCGATGATTCTTTCAATATCATCATCGCTAAGATTGTTGTTTAACGTGTCTTGCAGGTTGCCAGTTAACGGGCTATTGGTCACAGGATTCATAATGGTAGTGGTCGCTCCCATTGCCATAGAAATGGTTGAAACCGCTAAGTGGCTACTTTGTTTATCGCCCCACTGAAAACCAATTGCGCTCATGTTGTCGCCTTGCTCCTCACTCACTTGTTCGGCTTGATCAAGCAACTTGATGATGTTGTCTTTGATGGAAACGCCGTCAAGAATCTGTTTAATTTGCTCATCGCTTACAGCACCCCAAACGCCATCGGTGCAAAGTAAAATGGTATCGCCTTCCATTAACTCACGCCTGTCAGATAAATCAATTTTTGGCGACACATCGCCTCCTAAACAGCTATACACTTTATGACGATACGGGTGCGTAGCCATGTCACTTTTGCTGATGATACCCTTGCTATACAACGACTGCACAACCGAATGATCCTCCGTGCGATGCAGCAAATGGCCATCACGGAAATGATAAAGCCGTGAGTCGCCCACATGCGCACAATACAGCAAGCCGCGTTGCACAATCGCAGCCACAATGGTGGTGCGCGGCGACTCTAGCATCTCTCGCTCATGCGTGATGTGTCCTATCATGTCGTGCGTTTGCTGAATATGATCAATTAAAAATTTAGCTGGGCTAGAAAGCGTAGGCACGGCTAAACGCTGAAAGGCATCGGTCATGGTATTTACCGCCAATTGCGCGGCAATTTCACCATGCAGATGACCGCCCATGCCATCAGCTACCACTAACATTAAGGCGTCTTTAC
Source organism: uncultured Pseudomonadota bacterium (assembly GCA_903846555.1). Lineage (GTDB taxonomy): Bacteria > Pseudomonadota > Gammaproteobacteria > Burkholderiales > Methylophilaceae > Methylotenera. The sequence continues at coordinate 22,226 of CAINBI010000167.1, read as the reverse complement.
TGTACGAGTAAGCCAATCTATCCTGATTAGAAACCCGAGGACCTTGGCGGCTATTTTGGTAAATGCTAAATTTCATGATGACTTATTAGTCGAGATAGGTCTATTTAGAATGCCAACAATTTTATTCATCAGACTCGTTTTTCTCTTAAATTCGTCAGTCGATTCTAATAAAGATTTTTGTAAGGCAAACACACTTTGCGGACGCTTCATATAATCTAAATGCAGGCATTGATCAATGATTTCCAGCAAGTTTTGCGAATAATGACCTTTACCTACTTTTACAGCAGGGATGAGAAAATCTTGCCGAATGCGCAAATTAGCCGCCAGCGGCGAGGTGCGAATTAGGCATGAATACATGGTTGCTCCTAGGCTGTAAATGTCACTCCACGGACCCAGTAATTTTCTATCGTAATATTGCTCAGGCGGCGCAAAACCTGGCGTATAACTGGGTGTAATCTTGGTTGAGCTTTCATTGAGCGCTTGCCGCGCTGAGCCAAAATCCAGCAGCACTGGCGACCCATCAAGTCGAATATAGATATTGGCTGGCTTAATATCTAAATGCAATAATTTATGCGTATGCACCTCGCGCAAGCCGTTACACAGACCGCCAAATACTTGCCGTATAAATTGCTCTGACACCAAATCTGTCTGCCCTAAAATATAGTCTTGCAGTAATTTTCCGTGCTCATATTGCATCACCATATAAACCGTATCATTAGCTCGAAAAAAATTCAGCACGCGCACGATATTTTTATGGTCAATTTTAGCCAGAGATAAGCCTTCATCAAAAAAGCATTTTAGACCGCGTTTAAATAATACGCCATCATCCATATTAGGCAACACCCTTGTACCATTGGCGCGCAGGGCGATAGTTGCTGGCAAATATTCTTTAATGGCCACGGTTTTTTGGTTTTTATCCCGCGCCAAATAAACAAAGCTGAATCCACCATAGCTCAAGACTTTGCTAATCACATAATCTTGCAACTGGTAACCTGTAGGGAGTGCTATATTATTGGGCATGGATACGTTTTATTGATGGTTTTTGAAGGCGTTAATGGTCATGCGGGCGAATACTTGGTGCAGAGAGGTGCTCATAAGTGACTGCCTTAAATATCAAACTAAAACATAACATATTATTGCTCAATATAACGTTTAATTGATGCGACTCAAAATTATATTGAAATTATTTAGTGCGCCTTTCAGAGGATATTAAACGTTAATTAACCATAATGCAGCCGCTTATTTGATAACATGGTGCTAATTCGAAGGTGTTTCAAATGAGTCACGCACCTCCATCCATACACTTTAATCAGGAAAAGCAATATGACCTTTAGCATGACAGGCTTTGCCGCACTAGAACGGCCGCTAGAAAGCGCTACGCTACTACTTGAAATACGCGCAGTAAACAGCCGTTATTTAGACCTGCATTTTAAGCTGGATGAAAATTTAAGAAGCTTAGAGCCCACCATCCGCGAACAAATAGGCGCACATTTAAGTCGCGGCAAAATTGAATGTAAAATCAACCTCATCCAACGCGCACAAACCAATCAAACCATGCGCTTAGATGAACCTCTCATGCAGCAACTAGCCGCAATAGCTGCGCAAGCACAACAACATTTTCCACAAAGCCGCCCGCTAAGTGTGGCGGACATTTTAAGGTGGCCAGGTGTCGTGCTCACTGAAGCGCTTAACCATGAAACGCTGGTAGACGATGTTAAAAGATTAGTCTATCAAGGATTGCAAGACCTGAACGCCTCACGCACGCGCGAGGGCGAAAAGCTCAAAGCTTTGATTTTAGATAGACTAAGTCAAATTGAACTATTGGTAGAAAAAGTAAAGCCATTATTACCCGCACTCGCCAAAGAATATCAGGCTAAACTCGAAAGTAAACTGCAAGAAAACCTGAAAAACATAGACCCGGAACGCGTGGCGCAAGAGCTGGTGTTGTTCGCCCAACGTATTGATGTAGATGAAGAGCTCAGCCGATTGACAGCTCACGTATCTGAAGTGAAACGCATTCTAAATAGCGATGCACCTGCTGGCAAACGGCTAGACTTTTTAATGCAAGAGCTTAATCGAGAAGCCAATACCTTAGGCTCAAAATCCGTGTCGGTGCAAACCACGCAGGTGTCGATGGAATTGAAAGTGCTCATTGAACAAATGCGTGAACAAATTCAGAATATTGAGTAGGGTTTCACGATTCATCAACAGTCGACATACCTCCGCTAGCGCTTCTTTCTTAACGGCTCAAGTAACGCAGATAGTCCGTTATGATCTATTTCTTGCATCAGTTGCAATAGGCGGCCGATGTCGCCCGCAGGGAATCCTTTGCGAGCGAACCAATTGAGGTAATCACCAGGCAAATCGGCGATAAGGCGGCCTTTGTATTTGCCGTAGGGCATAGCCAAGGTCACTAATCGTTGTAAATCATCAGGGTTCATAGTGCATTTGATCGCTTGATTTTGAGTTTCGGCATGTAATAATTAATGGTGAGTTTGAGCGGTAATTTTATTTTGCATCATTTAAAAAATAGCGGATAAAACTACACAAACTTCTCTGACGCAGCACGTTTAGGTTGCTGCCTTAAACTAAGCTATGTCTCTAAAATTGGCTTGCTACTGAGGTCTCGGTTTGTAAAAACCAGCTTAGAATGACGTAGAATGTCGTCATATAAAGAGAGATTAACATGGCAACCCTAAAAGTACCTGAAAAAGCAGCACAAATGACGCCCACAAAAAAACCTGTTAGGCGTACCGATGCGACAAAACGTGATCGCAGTGTGGCACATCAACCTGCCGCAATGGCATCCGTAGCCTCGCCATCACAAGAAAACGCGCCAGCCTCAACCAGCCCAGAACGAGAGCCCGCAACAAGGCAGCGCAACCACCGATTTGACGGTAAATTGCATGGCGCTGAATATTCTGAAAATGCAGCTATTGAAGCGCAACCTTATGAAGCGAGAAGCGCAGAACCTACTAATTCTGAAAGACCGCAGCGCGCTAAGCCTTCCTCTAACGCAAGGCCGACTTCAAACAGCAGGCCTGCGTCAAATGCCAGATTTAGCAGCGAAGAACCACAATATCGGCAAGCACCGCGCCGTGGTGGCAAAGTGCGCGATGGCTTTGATGCTGGCGAATCGACGCATACACGCGCGGCTCATGCCGCCGCTAAGCCAGTGGCGTCTAATCCGGAATTGCCCCGCCTTTCTAAACGCATGGCAGAGTTAGGCCTTTGCTCACGCCGTGAGGCCGATGAGTGGATTGTGAACGGTTGGGTAAAAGTGGATGGCGTGATTATCGATACGCTAGGTTCGCGCATTAAGCCAGATGCTGAAATTATTATCAGTAGTTATGCCCAAGACCATCAATCGGAATCTGTGACCATTATTTTGCACAAACCCGTGGGTTTTGTGAGTGGGCAGGCTGAAGATGGCTACCAGCCAGCCATTGTCTTAATCCACCCAGATAACCAATGGCCAGATGACCCGGAATTGCACACCTATCATCCAAAAGAATTTCAGCGCGGATTTTTGCATGGTCTAGCGCCAGCAGGTCGTTTGGATATTGACTCCACAGGAATGTTAGTGCTCACTCAAGATGGTCGCGTGGCGCGTCATTTGATTGGTGAAGATTCTTCGGTTGAAAAAGAATACTTGGTGCGGGTAGAAGGCACCCTGACTGAAGCCAATATGAAGTTACTTAACTTCGGTCTAACGTTAGATGGCGTGAAATTGAAGCCAGCCAAAGTCAGCTGGCAAAATGAAGATCAATTGCGCTTTGTGTTGCGTGAAGGTAAAAAGCGTCAAATTCGCCGCATGTGCGAAATGGTTGGTCTGCATGTCGTCGGCTTAAAGCGCACGCGTATCGGCAGTGTCAATTTAGGCAAATTGCCAGTTGGACAATGGCGTTACCTGCGCAATGACGAACGCTTTTAAAGCAACGTTATTTGTCGGTCAAAAACTAGTATCAATTTTTGAGGTTTAATCATGGGCTTATTTGACAATCTGGCAGCTGCCGCTTTAAGTAAACTAGGCGGCGAGCAAGCGGCAATGGCGCAAGCCGCACTGGAGATATTCAAACAGCAAGGCGGCCTTAGCGGCGTGCTCGATAAATTCAACGCGGCGGGCCTTGCAGATCAAGCGGCCTCTTGGGTGGCTAAAGGTGAGAACTTGCCCGTGTCAGCCGAGCAAATTTCCAGCGTTTTCGGCAGCGACAAGCTTGCGGATATGGCCGCTCAACTAGGCATTAGCCCTGATACGCTCAAAAACAAAATTGCAGATTTTCTGCCGATTGCGGTAGACAAAATGACGCCAAATGGCGAGGTGCCCGCAGGCTCGGTCAACTTGCTAGGCACATTATTAAGCATGCTGAAGTAGCCAGTAACATGTTTTAAAAAGGGGCGACTATATGCCAGCTAATGAGTAAAAACTTGGAATAAAAATCATGTCAGAAGAACAGCGCCGCCAGTTACAACAACAGCTTTGGAATATCGCCAATACCTTACGCGGCAAGATGGGCGCAGATGAGTTTAGGGATTACATTTTAGGTTTTATCTTTTACAAATATCTCTCTGAAAAAATTCAGCGTTTTGCCGATGCAGAACTAGCACAAGAAAATCTCAAGTTTGCTGACATCAATGAAACCACTGCCAAAGGCCAAGCGTATATTGAGGCGCTAGAAGAAGCGGCACTGGATGAACTAGGCTATTTCCTAAAACCGTCTGAAATGTTTCATGCGGTTGCCATGAAGGGCAGTAACCAGCAAGATGCCAACAACGAAGGCGCAACGCATAACTTTATTCTGGGCGACCTCACCAAAATACTTAAAAACATCGAGCAAAGCACCCTAGGCACTGATAGTGCCGATGACTTTGTAAACCTGTTTGAAGACTTAGATTTAGATTCATCCAAGCTGGGTAAAACCGCTAAAGACAAAAATGATTTAGTCGCCAAAGTGCTGGTGCATTTAGATAAGATTGATTTCAACCTCAGTGATGCTACTGCTGATGTGCTTGGTGATGCTTACGAGTATTTAATTGGTGAGTTTGCCAGTGGTGCAGGTAAAAAAGCGGGTGAATTCTATACCCCGCAACCCGTATCAACCTTACTTGCCAAGCTAGTCACCAGCAACAACAAAAACCTCAAAAGCGCGTACGACCCAACCTGCGGCAGTGGCTCACTATTGCTACGTGTTAAGCGTGAAGCGACCAAGGTAGACAAGATTTACGGTCAAGAGCTTAACCGTACCACCTACAACCTGGCACGGATGAACATGATTTTGCATGATGTGCATTATGCAGACTTTGACATACGCCAAGAAGATACGCTAGAGAACCCACAGCACCGCGATTTACGCTTTGATGCCATTGTCGCCAATCCACCGTTTTCAGCGCAGTGGAGTGCCAGTCAGCTACACATGAACGATGATCGTTTTAGCGTCTATGGCAAACTTGCACCTAGCAGTAAAGCTGACATGGCGTTCGTACAGCACATGGTTTACCAACTGAGCGACGAAGGCACAATGGCTGTGGTATTGCCGCATGGTGTGCTATTCCGTGGCGCGGCTGAAGGGCATATCCGCACCTACCTGATTGAGCAATTGAACTGCCTAGATGCGGTGATTGGTTTACCTGCCAATATTTTCTACGGTACTTCTATCCCCACTTGTGTTTTAGTGTTTAAGAAATGTCGTAAACACCCTGACAACGTTTTATTCATAGATGCCAGCCAACAGTTTGATAAAGTCAAAACGCAAAACATCTTGCGCGCTGAGCATATTCAAAAGATTGTCGATACCTACAAGGCACGTACTAACGAAGACAAGTATAGCCATGTAGCCAGTATCGCTAGCATTAAAGCCAATGATTACAATCTGAATATTCCACGTTATGTAGATACCTTTGAAGCAGAAGACGCCATTGACTTAGGTGCAATCTCAGCCCAGTTGATAGCCTTGGATAAAGCCAGCCAAACAACTGATGCCACTATTGCAGCGTTCTGCAAAGAGTTAGGCATTGCGCCACCGTTTGCACAGGCATGAGTATGAGCAATCACAGAGACATAATAATATGCAAGCAACTATTCGGATTTTCCGAACAGTTCAAAGTAAAGCAAAGCATTATCTAAGAAAAGTCGGCATTTCCGATTTTTCTATAAAAACCAATACGCAAGATTTAAAGCACATACTTGCTATGCAAAACAAGGCAAACAAGAAGCAATGACCATGAAAAAAGAACTCATTACAGAGCAACGCCACCACCAAACTTTTGAAGACCTTAAACACCTAGACGCAAAAGGCGAAGAGTTTTGGTACGCCAGAGCTTTAGCAAAAGTGCTGGATTACGCCGATTACCGCAACTTTGTTGCCGTGATAGAAAAAGCAAAAAAAGCCTGCGAAGTGAGCGGGCAACAGGTTTCTGACCATATCGTTGAAGTCAACGAGATGGTGTCAATCGGCTCAGGTGCTCAAAGAGAAATGGATTCTTACGCGCTCTCTCGCCACGCCTGTTATTTGATTGTTCAAAATGCAGACCCAACTAAGCCAGTGATTGCTAATGGTCAAGTGTACTTTGCAATACAAGCCAGACGGCAGGAGCTTGCCGATGATGATGCATTTAAAGCCTTAGAAGAAGATAAGAAACGTCTTTTTTTACGCAATGAATTGAAAATTCACAATAAGCAGTTGGTGGATACCGCCGCTCAAGCTGGCGTAGACAGCAACCTTGACTTTGCCATTTTTCAAAACTACGGCTACAAAGGCTTGTATGGTGGTTTAGATGCCAAAGGCATACACGCCACAAAAGGTTTAAAAAAATCTCAAAAAATACTCGACCACATGGGTAGCACAGAGCTTGCGGCTAACTTATTCCGTGCCACACAAGCTGAGGAAAAACTCAAGCGTGACAATGTGCAAACCAAAACGGATGCCAACAACACCCATTATCAAGTAGGTGAAAAAGTACGCCAAACCATTCAAGAGTTGGGTGGAACACTGCCAGAGGCACTACCTACGCCAAAAAAAGGGATTGCTAAAATTGAGAGTGAACACAACAAACAATTGAAAAGCAATGATGAGGCTGATGAATGAGTGTGGCAGCGTGCCAGCTTTGTGCCTGCCTACGTGGTTTATTCTGCCCACTTGCTCATTCCCTCGCCAGTCGCCATTCTCTCACCAGTCGCCATTCCCCAGCCTATCGTCATTCCCGCGTAGGCGGGAATCTAGGCCAAATTCAATGGCGTAGGATGTTTTTAACATTCAAGACCATACACCTTAACTGGATTCCCGCCTACGCGGGAATGACGGGGGTGCTATGAGTGTGCCAGCGTTGAGGTTTAAGGATGAGGCTGGGCAGGATTTTCCTGATTGGAAAGCAAAGACAATTAGTGAACTAGCCATTAAAGTAATTGATGGTGATAGAGGACAAAACTATCCAAATGGCAATGATTTTAGCGACAATGGCTATTGTCTTTTTCTGAACGCTAAAAATGTAACTAAGTCTGGCTTTGCTTTTGATGAATTGAGTTTTATTACGAAAGATAAAGACGAGCAACTAAGAAAAGGAAAGCTCAGTAAGAATGATTTGATCATCACTACACGAGGTTCAGTCGGAAATATTGCACATTTTGATAGCGAAGTTAAATATGTAAATATGCGAATAAACTCTGGAATGGTGATCTTGAGGAATGAAAGTACTGATATATCGCCAAATTACCTTTATCAATATTTTTACTCTCCAATATTTACAAAGTCGGTTCAGAAAATTGCCTTTGGTAGCGCACAGCCACAACTAACCGTATTAGAGATTAAGAAATTTATTGTAGGATTGCCTTTAATAAAAGAACAAACCAAAATCGCCAACTTCCTAACAGCTGTTAATGAAAAAATCACCCAACTCACGCAAAAACACGAGCTATTAACCCAATACAAAAAAGGTGTGATGCAACAGATATTTAGTCACAGTAAAGCGCGTAGCGATTGTACTGTGACTTATCCCCGTGGGATTAGCCAAGAACTGCGATTTAAAGATGAGGCTGGGCAGGATTTTCCTGAGTGGGAAGATAGGGGATTGAAAGATGTTGCTCAAATTAACCCTAAAACAGGCCCTTTACCTGATAAGTTTGTTTATATTGATTTGGAAAGTGTTGAAAAAGGAGTTTTATTAAAAGAAACAATTATTGAAAAAAATGGTTCGCCAAGCAGAGCGCAACGCTTACTTAAAAAAGATGATGTTTTATTTCAGACGGTGCGCCCATATCAAGGTAACAATTTATTTTTCAATAAAGAGGGGATTTATGTAGCCTCTACAGGTTACGCACAAATTCGCCCCAACGAAAATGCGCTCTTTCTATATCATTTGTTACATTTAGAAGATTTTAGTGCTGAAGTAATGAATCGCTGTACTGGCACAAGTTACCCAGCAATTAACTCAAGTGATTTGGCGACAATTACCATACATATGCCTGTTGAAAAAGAACAAACCAAAATCGCTAATTTCCTCACCGCCATTGACGATAAAATCACCGCCACCCAAACCCAACTGCTAGCCGTAAAGCAATACAAACAAGGCTTATTGCAGCAGATGTTTGTGTGATGATACGAAATTTACTTTAACAAGCTAAAATAGCCCTATGAATAAAAGCTTATCCAGTTTAGTCACGCAGTTAGTTGCTTCGCCACATGAGCATGAGCTGGTGGAGTTTAAGCATAATTATCACTCTGCTGAAGAAATTGGTGAAGACTTGTCTGCGCTAGCCAATAGTGCCAAATTACAAAACTTTGAGTATGCCTATTTGGTTTTTGGCGTTGAAGATACCACGCACAACATTGTGGGCACTAGCTTTGACCCATATAAGAAAAAAGCCAAGGGCAATGAAGATTTAATTCCTTGGTTATCCAGATTTTTAAGCCCTAAACTAGCATTTAAAGTGGATGAAGTGACAATGGAAACTGGTGAACGCGCAGTGCTGTTTACTGTGCCTGCTGCACTTAATAACCCTGTTACATTTCAGAATGTTGCCTATATTAGGGTCGGCAGTTATACCAAGAAGTTATCTGATTACCCAGAGGAACAAGCCAAAATATGGCGCAAACAAGCCACTGATTGGAGTGCCGCCATTTGTGAGGGAGCAACTATCAGTGACCTAGCACCTGAAGCACTTGCAAGAGCGCGCGAGTTATTCACCATTAAAAACCCAAAATTAGCTGATTCAATTCCTACTTGGGATGATGTCACTTTTCTCAATAAAGCAAAATTAAGCATACAAGGCAAACTCACCCGCACGGCTATTTTATTGCTTGGAAAACCAGAATCTGACCATTTTTTAAGCCCAGCAAATGCAACGATTACTTGGATTTTAAAAGATGCACATAATCTAGAAAAAGATTACGAACATTTCGGCCTGCCTTGGCTACTGGCTGTAGATGCGGTGTATGCCAAAGTGCGTAACTTAAAGTATCGCTATATTGCTGATGGTAGTTTGTTCCCCGATGAAGTTGACCAATATGACCCATACATTCTGCGTGAGGCATTACATAACTGTATTGCCCACCAAGATTACAGTTTAGGTGGCAAAATTGTATTGGTTGAAACTGAAGATGCTACGCTGACATTTACAAACTCTGGTGACTTTTTACCGAAAACGGTAGCCCATGTGATAGAGGCTGATGCGCCAGAACAGCGTTATAGAAACCCTTATTTGAGCCATGCGATGGTGAACTTGAATATGATAGACACCATAGGTAGCGGTATTAAGCGTATGTTTGATATTCAGCGTAAAAAGTTTTTCCCTCTGCCAGATTATAGTATTGCGAATAATAAGGTGCAGGTGCAGATTATTGGTAAGTTGCTTGATGTCGCTTATGCACGCAAATTAGCGCAGATGCCTGATTTAACGTTAAGTGAAATTATCTTGCTGGATAAAATTCAGAAACATCAACCAATAGAAAGTGATGGGCTGGCAGGGTTACGAAAAAAAGGTTTGATTGAGGGGCGCAAAGGCGGCCTGTCAATTTCGTCCAATGTCGCTAAACAGACTAATCTTAAAAAGAGCTACCTAGAAACCAGAGGTTTAGATGACAAGCACTATCAGTCACTTTTAGTTGACTATATCAAGAAATTCCCTCGCGCAAAAAGAGTTGAAATAGACGCGTTTATTTTAGATAAACTTCCACAAGCTTTAGACGAAAGTCAGAAGCAAAATAAAATTAAAAACTTATTACAAGCCATTAAAAAACAAGGACTTGTAAAAACAACAGGCCGGTTTTGGGTGCCTAATTTAGACGTAATTTAGACGTAATTTAGACGTAATTTAGACAAACCTAGATAATTCACATGCCCCCACAATCCGAATATGCCCTAGAAGCCGCCTTAATCGCCCAACTCAACGGCATGGAATATGCCAGCGTGGTGATTGATAATGAAGCGGCGATGTTGGCTAACCTCAAGCATCAGCTAGAAATCCATAACAAAGATATCTGCTTCACCAGTCATGAGTTCGAGCGTATTCTTAACCACCTGAATACTGGCAACGTGTTTGAACGCGCTAAAATATTGCGCGATAAGTACGCGCTGAAACGTGATGCCGTGGCAGGCCAAGCCGATGAGGTGGCTTACATCAGCTTTTTAAACTGTGAAGACTGGTGCTTGAATGAGTTTCAGGTGACTAGCCAAGTCTCCATGCAGGGTAAGCGTAAAAACCGCTATGACGTAACACTGCTTATCAACGGTTTGCCACTGGTGCAAATAGAACTCAAACGGCGTGGCGCAGAGCTTAAAGTGGCGTTTCATCAGGTAAACCGCTATCAGCATGATTCGTATGATGCTGGCGTTGGCTTGTTTCAGTATGTGCAACTGTTCATCATTAGCAATGGTGTGAATACCAAGTATTTTGCCAATAACAAACAGCAAAGCTTCAAGCAGACTTTCTTTTGGACGGACAAAGAAAACAAACGCCTATCTGACTTGCATGAGTTTAGCAGTGAGTTTTTAAAGCCGTGTCATATCGCCAAGATGATGGCGCACTACATGGTGATGACTGAAGAAAAAATCATCAAGGTACTTAGACCGTATCAGTTCTATGCCACTGAAGCCTTGGTGGATAGGGTTAAGAATAGCAATGACAATGCTTATATTTGGCACACTACGGGCTCTGGTAAAACGCTGACCTCATTCAAGGCGGCACAAATTATCCAGCGTATGCCCAAGGTGCATAAAGTGATGTTTGTGGTGGATAGAAAAGACCTAGACTACCAAACGGCCAGAGAATTTAACGGCTTTGCCAAAGGCAGTGTGGATGCCACCACCGATACGCGCAACCTGGTGAAACAACTGAATGACGACAGCACTAAGCTCATCCTCACCACCATTCAAAAACTCAATAATGCCATCGTAAAAGAGCATTACCTGAACAAGGTAACGCACCTGCAAGATAAGAAATTTGTGTTTATTTTTGATGAGTGCCACCGTAGCCAGTTTGGCGATACGCATCAAAATATTAAGCAGTTCTTCAAAAACGCGCAGATGTTCGGCTTTACGGGTACACCTATCTTTGCCGACAATGCCGCAGGTAGCATTGGTAACCAAAAGACCACCAAAGACTTATTTGGCGAATGTTTGCATAAGTACGTGATTGTGGATGCGATTAAAGATGAGAACGTATTGCGCTTTGCCGTGGAATATGTGGGCAAGTACACCAAAAAGAATAGTGCCAATGAATTGGATATTGCCACGGATGCCGATATGCAAGTGGAGGCGATTGATACCAAAGCCCTGCTAGATAGCCCACAACGCTTAGAAAAAATCACCGATTACATACTGGCGTACCATGCCCAAAAAACCAAGTCTCCCGACTTTACAGGCATGTTCTGCGTGAGTAGTGTGCAGACCTTAATCAAGTATTACGAATTGTTTAAACAGAAACAGGTGGGCGCAGCCAAGCCACTGAAGATTGCCACCATCTTTAGCTATGCCGCCAATGAAGAAGACCTGAATGCGAATGGTTTAAGCAACGGGCTAATTCCAGAAGAAAATCCGATGCCTGAAGGTGCGATTAACCCGTACAGCCGTGACAAGCTAGATGCGTTTATTGCCGACTATAACCTGATGTTTAAAACGAACTTCTCGACCAAGGACAGCCAAACCTACTACAACTACTATCAAGACATTGCCCAGCGTGTACGCAGAGGTGAAGTGGACATATTGCTAGTGGTGAACATGTTTCTAACGGGCTTTGATAGCCCACGTCTGAATACGCTATACGTGGATAAGAACCTCAAGTTTCACGGCTTGGTACAAGCTTTCTCACGCACCAATCGCATTCTGAATGACAAGAAATCGCAAGGTAATATCGTCTGCTTCAGAAACCTGAAAGAAGCCACCGATGAAGCCATTGCCTTGTTCTCAAACAAAGAGGCTAAAGAAACAGTGCTAATTGCGCCGTATGAGGATTACGTTAAGCAGTTTAATGAGGCCACTGAAGCCTTGTTAGCGCTTGTGCCTACGGTTGACAGTGTGGATGCCTTGCCTGATGAACATGCCAAGCTCAACTTTGTGATGAAGTTTAGAGCATTGCTACGCCTCAAAAACATTCTGACTACGTTTGCTGACTTTAACGAAAAAGACCTGAATCTGCCTGAGCAAGACTTTGAAGATTACAAAAGTAAATACCTAGATATTCATGATGAAAAACCTGATGGCGAAAAAGCCTCGGTGCTGAATGACATCGACTTTGAATTAAGTCTGCTTCACCGCGATGAAATTAATGTCGCGTATATCCTGAATTTATTGATGACCCTCAGTAAACTCAACCCTGAAGAAGCCAAGAAACGCCAAAAAGAAATCATCGATATGGTGGCAGGTGAAGTGCAACTGCGCAGTAAACGCCTGTTGATTGAAGCTTTCATTGAAGAAAATCTACCAAAACTTAAACCAAATGACCATGTGATCAGCGAGTTTGAAGGGTACTGGACTAAGCACAAGCAGAATGCCTTTACGCAACTGTGTGCTGATGAAAACATTCAGCCTGAGCAGCTTGATCAATTGCTACAAACCTATCACTTTGCTAATCGTATGCCACATGAAAGAGAAATCGTCACTGCACTGAGCTTTAAGCCGAAGATACTTGAGCGTAAAACCATACTCGCGCGCGTTAGCCATAAGATTCAAGATTTTATCAACACCTACATTGAGGGGATGGGTGGGAGTGTTTAAATCTTGACGCGCTTAATGGGATAATCACCCTTTTTGCGGGTAAAAATCGGCGCGACACAAGATGTAACAAGACGATAGACCGCTACACTTAACAAATACATGTGAAAAATGCTCAAAACCGATGCTCTGCGAGCCCCGTCCCTATTGCCTCGCAGAGCATCGGTTTTGAGCGTTAAATGGCTTTTCTGGATCACTAAGACTGGTTTCATGCTTTTTTGCGCAACAGTCGCGATGGATAACACTTAAAGATTTAATACTAAGGATTTAATACTGTGGATTTAATATTATTAGACTTATCAATATTGTTTAAGGCGCTAATGCTGGGTTTGGTGGAAGGCGTCACCGAGTTTTTGCCCATCAGCAGCACTGGCCATTTAATTATTGTGGGAGATTTACTGCATTTTAACGACGACAAAGGCAAGGTCTTTGAAATCGTCATTCAGCTGGCCTCCATTTTAGCTGTGTGCTGGGAATATCGAAAAAAGTTGTTGCAAACGGTGTTAGCGCTCACTCAGCAGCCATTGACTAATCAGGCTGGCCGACAATCAAATGCGCTAAAATTTGTGATTAATTTATTAATTGCCTTCTTGCCCGCCGCCTTATTAGGCCTAGCTTTTCACGATGCCATCAAAACCTATTTATTTTCACCTTTAACCGTGGCGGTTGCGCTCATTGTGGGTGGTTTTGCCATTTTATATATTGAAAATATAGCGTCCAAAGCCAGTGTTAGTCATATCCGCAGTCTAACCAGCCATACCGACCACATGACAAAAAAACAAGCCTTACAAATTGGCTTTGCCCAATCACTAGCCCTTTTTCCTGGTGTTTCTCGGGCGGGGGCTACCATTTTAGGCGGCATGGTATTTGGCCTTAGTCGCCAAACGGCCACGGAATTTTCTTTCTTTTTAGCTATTCCCATTATGTTTGCCGCAACTGGCTACGATCTGCTAAAAAGCTGGAAGCTCCTATCCGCCAATGATTTAGCGATGTTTGCCATCGGCTTTGTGGCCGCTTTTATATCGGCACTGCTAGTGATTAAAATGTTATTACGCTTTGTTGCAACGCATGACTTCAAAGTGTTCGCTTGGTACCGCATTATTTTTGGCGTAATTGTGCTGTTGTATTTTTGGATATAATTACATTGATAGCGGCGTTATTGATATAGCGCAGTTAGCGTCGCACTGAATTATTGTAGCGTTAAAATTTTGTCACTTTTAAGTAATGAGAATCACTATGAAAAAAATCTTTAAATATTTCGCCTACAGCCTAGGCGGCTTAATAGGCTTGCTGGTCATTGTGATTGCTGTAGTGGCAGCCACATTTAACCCCAACGATTACAAGCAACAAATCATCGACTTGGTACAGGCTAAAAAAAGCCGAACCTTAAGCTTAGATGGCGATATCAAGCTTGCTTTTTGGCCAAAAATTGGTGCCAACTTGGGCAAAGTCTCACTTTCAGAACACAACAATAGCGCTGAATTTGCCGCCGTAAATAGCGTTAAGGTATCTCTGGCATTGCTGCCGCTACTCAAAAAACAATTGATCGTTGATACCGTTTATGTGGATGGTGCGCGTGCAAATATTGTGAAATACAAAGATGGCAGCACCAATTTTGATGATTTACTGAGTAAAGATGACGAGGAATCTCTGGACATAAAGTTTGATATTGATGGGATTAACGTCACCAATTCTGCCGCTAGTTATAGCGATGAAGCCACTGGTGCCAAGTACAACATCTCTAAATTAAACTTAAAATCTGGTCATGTGGCGTTGGCTCAACCAGTCGATTTAGCCACTGATTTTTTTATCACAGCAAACCAGCCATTAGTAAGCGCTACGGCAAAACTTAAAGGTATTTTCTTAGTTGACCCAGAAACCAAGCACTTTTCCGTAAAAGGTTTAGATGCCGAGATTAAAGGCGACTTATTCAGTGGCAAAGACGTCAGCATTAACGCCAGCGGCGACGTTGATGCCAAACCTGCAAGCAAAGAGTTTTTAATTGATGGCTTAAAACTTGACGCTACTGGCTTATTTGATGGTGCCAAACTCACAATCAATTTAACTGCGCCAGCCTTGATTGCACAACATGATGTAGTCACCAGTAAAAAAACCAGCGTAAGCTTGGTGCAAGAAAAAGCGGGTGATGTTTTCAAAGCCAACTTGGTGTTAGCCGACCTCAAAGGCTCGCCCAAAGCCTTACAAAGCAGCGGCATTACTGGCGACATTTCGGCCGTGCAAGCTAAGCGCACCATTAACGGTAAATTTTCATCACCATTTAGCGGCAATCTTGAGAGCTTGATTTTTGACATTCCCCAGCTGGTCGGCAATCTTGATATTAAAGACCCTGCCCTGCCGAACGGCGCCATGCAAGGTCGCTATAATCTCAGCCTACATACCGACATCAACAATGCATTGGCTAGCAGTAAATTTAGCTTATCCATTGATGAAACCAAACTCAATGGCGATGTTGCGGTGGCTGGCTTCAAACAACCTAGTATCAAATTTAACTTAAATGCCGATAAGCTTAATTTGAATAAGTTGTTAAAAAAATCCGTGCAACCCGCGACAAAAGCGAGTGAAAAATCTGCCGACAAACCCGCCGATTTAAGCCTGCTTAAAACGCTACGGCTAGATGGAAAGCTGAATGTGGGCAGTATTTTGTACGATCAATATCGCATCTCTGGCCTGAATGTATCCATTAAAGCCGATGGTGAAAAACTGACGCTGAGTGGCATGAATGTCAAAGTGGATGATAGCCAAATTAAAGGAAATGTAGCCATTAGCCAGTTTGCTAAACCGCTCTATCGCTTTGATCTGGATGTTGATCGCTTGGATGTTGATCGATATGTCAGCGCAAGTGCGACACCTGCCGACAAAAATAGCCGCGACAAGCCGATGGATTTGAGTGCGCTGAAAGCCTTGAATGCGGATGGTTCTTTACGCATAGGCAAACTTAAATACGGTAAAACCAAAGCGTCGAATATTCGGATTGATTTAAAAGCGGATGGTCAAAAATTAAGCCTGGACCCGCTTGCTGCCAAAGTGGATGAAAGCCAGATTGATGCTAGCCTCGGTATCTCGCGCTTTAATGACCCTATTTATAGCTTTAAGGTGCATATTGATCAATTAGATGCCGATAAATACATCACCAAAAGTGATCAGCCGGTCGCCAAAAATAACGTAGATACACCCATTGATTTGAGCGCGCTAAAAAAGTTAAACGCCTCGGGCGAGGCGAAAATCGGTTGGCTTAAATTGGCAAACGTTAAAACTCAACAGGTGAATATCGGCTTAAAAGCGGCAGATGGCCTTGCTACCATAGCCCCATTTTCCGCTAATTTGTATCAAGGCAGCATGAGCGGCATGCTTAAAGTGGATGCACGTAGCACGCCTAGCATTACGTTTAAGCAGGAGATGAAAAGCATTGCCATTGGCCCGCTACTGATTGATGCCATTAATAACAATATGTTGAACGGCAAAGGTAGCTTGAACGTAGATGTCACGACCTCGGGCAGCACGGTTGGCGCACTTAAAAAGAACCTTGCCGGTAAAGCTGCGGTTAATTTGGCAGATGGTGCGGTGAAGGGCATTGATATTGCTGGTACGTTGCGTGAGGTTAAATCTAAGATCAATATCTTTAAAGATAAAAACAGCCTTGGCGCAGACCAAACCAAAAAAACCGACTTTAGTGAGCTGACGGCCTCTTTTGACATTAAAAATGGCGTAGCGCATAACGAAGACTTAGCCATGAAAGCGCCTATTTTACGTTTGGGTAAGGGTGATAGCCGTGGCGATATCGACATAGGCAATGAAACCATCAATTATCTAGCCAAACCAACCGTGGTGAAATCGCTTAAAGGGCAAGGCGGCGCGGAGTTAGATGCGTTGGCGGGCTTTTCAATTCCAGTGAAAATTACGGGCACATTCTCTAACCCTAAATATGGTATGGATTTTGCAGCCATAGGCGCAGCGGTGGCTAAGTCCAACTTATTGGATAAAGTGGCTGGCGACAAAGGCGCGGCCGTTAAAGGTTTGTTAGGCGGTGGCGACAAAGCAGATGTGCTTAAAGGTTTGTTAGGTAAGAAAACGCCTGAGCCAGCAACGGCGCCAGCAAACACTGAAACTGCAACTCAACAGGAAGCTGCGCCTAAGCCCGCAGAAGTGCCTGCCAAAGAAAAAGCGGCGCAAAAACTTAAAAAATTGCTCAACTTTTAACCGCCCAATGTTGAGTACATATGCGCATAAACAATTTAAGCCGCCGTTTAATTAAAGCAGACCGATGCCTGACTTTTCAAACCAGCTTATTACTTGGCAAAAACAATTTGGTCGCCATGATTTACCCTGGCAAAACACCACCGACCCTTATGCCATTTGGGTGTCAGAGATTATGCTGCAACAAACGCAAGTGGTAGCGGTAATTGGCTATTACGGCAGATTTATGCAGCGCTTTCCAGATGTTGCAACGCTCGCCGATGCCACGCAAGAAGAAGTGCTGCAACATTGGAGCGGCTTAGGTTATTACTCTCGCGCACGCAATCTTCACAAAGCCGCTGTGACCATTATGGATGCGCACGGCGGGCAATTTCCACAAGATTTTGACACGATTCAAACCTTGTCTGGCATTGGTCGCTCTACCGCTGCGGCCATTGCCTCATTTGCATTTAATCAAATACAAACCATATTAGATGGCAACGTAAAACGTGTGCTGGCTAGGCATTTTTTGATTGAAGGCTGGCCAAGTACGCCTAGTGTTGAAAAGCGGCTGTGGCTGCTGGCAGAAAACTTGCTACCAAAACAAAACATGGTCACCTACACCCAAGGCCTAATGGATTTAGGCGCAACACTATGCACCAGAAGCAAACCTAAATGCAGCGCCTGCCCGCTAGTGAATAGCTGTGAGGCATATCAACAACAGCGCACACAGTCATTACCAACGCCTAAACCACGCAAAAGAATCCCTGAAAAACATATCACTATGCTGATATTTTTACATGGCGATAAAGTGCTGCTGGAAAAACGTCCACCAACGGGAATTTGGGGCGGCTTATGGAGCTTTCCTGAGGCTGAAGCAGACTGCAATGATGTAGATGCGATTGAATCGCTGGCAAAACTACGTTTTGGCTTTAGTGTGCAGGCAAATAGGCGCTTACCCTTATTGACGCACGCTTTTACGCACTTTAAGCTACACATACAGCCGCAGTCATTCACGGTGCAGTTGGTGGCATCTAAAGCGTGTGAGTCGGGGCAGATCTGGCTTAAAGTGGAAGATGCGATTGCTGCCGCGATTCCTACGCCGATTAGAAAGATTTTACAATCTTTGCAGAATGAGCTGCAGTTAATGCGGCAAGACGGAAGTTTGTAATATTGCGTGCTTATTACAGATTGCACACAAGAATATGCCTGAAATTTAGGTGTAGAATAGCAGCTGTACCGTTCGCTGATATGAATCACTTGAGGAGAAACTTTAATGAGTATTAGAAATTTACCCGCTGGAACTGAAATGACTGACGTTACAAAAGAGCAATTGATTGCTGACTTTAAGATTGTAGTAGCCGATGCAGAAGCGCTGATTAGAGCCACAGCCAATCAGGGCGGCGAAGCTGTTGCCAACTTGCGGATTAAAGCAGAAGAGTCACTTGCCGCTGCCAAAGTAAAAATGGCTGACGCTCAAGACGCTCTTTTAGAAAAAAGTAAGGCGGCAGCTAAAGTCACCGATGATTACGTACATGATAACCCGTGGCGTGCTGTTGGCGTGGCGGCTGGCGTAGGCCTTGTTATCGGCTTGCTAATCGGTCGGCGCTAGTTAAATTGGCTGAAGAAACCAACACCGCAGGCGAGGGATTACTCACATCCCTCAAAAATCTGACCTCCACTTTAATCGCACTAGTCTATTCCCGCCTCGATCTACTTTCTACAGATTTGGAAGAAGGGCGTGAGCGGCTGATTTCGCTGTTAATCTCGGTGTTTTTGTCGCTTTTTTGTCTTTGTTTTGGCGTGGTATTGCTGGCAATTTTGGTGGTAGTAGCGTTTTGGGATACTCACCGTTTATTAACCCTCAGCATACTCACAGGCGCTTTCTTATTCACAGGCACTTTGTTGTGTATAAGAGCCATACACGCATTAAAAACGATGCCCAGAATGTTTGAGGCCAGCATGGCCGAGCTGATAAAAGACCAACAGCACATCACTCCAAATGAATAAGCCATGCAGATCAATAAAAAACTAGCGCATTTAGCTAAACGTCGCCAGCAACTTATAGAACAAGCCGCCGCACAACGTATTGCGCTGGCACGCAATATCGAGCCATTACGCAAACCATTAGCCACAACAGAGCAGGGCATAAGAGTCATACGCTACATTAAACAACACCCTGCCTTTGCTATCGGCGCGACTGCTTTGTTTGGATTGTTACGCCGAACACGCGCAGTTCAATGGCTAAAAAATGGCTGGGCGATGCTTCAAATAACGCGTAGTTTGCGTAACTTTTTGTAATAACTAACGCTCTTGTACAACTAAAATTGCAATGAAAATTACAGTGGCGACTATTCATCCCCATCATTCATAGCAATATTTATTGTTTTGCTGCAATTTACATTTTGTAGTGCGTTATAAATAAAGACGTATCAATTCAAAGTAATTCTGAAATTTCAATCAACTCAGTAAAGTTTAGGCTCTCTAAACCGAGTGCTGCGGTTTCTTAGCCCTAATCTTGAGTTGCAACAATGGAGCTTAAGTAGAAGTTTGTGAATGACAGCTACGCGGCAATCAGTTTTTAGCACTCCTAGCCATAACAAGCCATACAACAATTAAGGATGCTTGACTGCAACATCCCCTTAGCAGCGAGTCAACGTCTACTTTGAGAGGTGTTTGTTAGGCATGGACTTAGTCAGAGAAGGACACGATAATCTTGACGCCAGCCTTCCCTGCTGCTTGAAGCGGAACTCTAAATAACCGCTCAATGTTCTCTTTTGTTCTATATTTGCGGACTTTACCAATTCAGCTTGCTGCCCCTGATTGAGGGCTAATTTTCGAGCAGTATCATCATTTAGTTTGTAAGTAAGCACCTTATAACTAACGTTTCTAGAAATTTACATTGTGATAAAAAGGTGATAGCCTAAAAGAAGTGAATCTTGCGTCTTATTCCCAACTTTTAAGGCTACAACCTTAGATGTCAAATACAGATCAGGATTACAGATATTCAACTAATTGAGTCATTGAAGTGGCTGATAAATTTTTAGGTAGAAGAGGGTCGATTGCTGACCGGCGTAGCTTTTTCGGTGAATCTGCTGAAGCTGACGCATTGTCAATCGAAACGCTGCTGCCTAATGTTGTATCCCTCTTAAAAAAATCCCCACCATTAACTAGCACCAGAATTGAGTTTCGTGTTGTTGCTGACAATTCTCATGCATTGATATGGACATCTGGAACAGATGGTCTCTGCAATTGGTTCAACCGAGGCTGGCTTGAATTTACAGGTCGCAGTATGGAACAAGAACTTGGTAATGGCTGGACAGAAGGCGTCTACCCACAACACTTTCAGCCTTGTGTTGATCAATATATTAAGCATTTTAATGCACATGAGGAGTTTCTTTTAGAATACCGTTTACGTAGGTCAGATGGGGAATACCGTTGGATATTAGATTCTGGCACCCCAGTATTCGATCACGAAGGGATATTCCTCGGTTACAACGGCGTATGCTTTGATATTAATGAGCGTAAAGAATCGGAAAATGAAGCCCGTATCGCCGCCATCGCATTTAATACGCAAGAAGGCATTTTCATTACGGATACCAATAAATGCCTTTTACGTGTCAATCACGCTTTTACTGTTATCACTGGGTATAGCAAAGAAGAGGCTATTGGATCTATCCACAAGTTACTGATCTCAGGCATACACACAAAAAAGTTTTACAAGGTCATGTGGGAAAACATTTCTCGCTCAGGTTTTTGGGCAGGGGAGATATGGAATCGACGCAAGAACGGTGAACTCTATTTAATCAGCATCACCATTACTGCAATTAAAGATGATGCGGGCGTAGTCACGAATTACCTATCCAATTTCATTGATGTTACTAAACAAAAAGAGCTTCAAGATCAAGTGCACAATTTGGCATTTTATGATGCACTGACTAATCTTCCCAATCGTAGCCTCTTAAATGAGCGGCTCACACAAGCTATTGCAATCAACAAGCGAAGTGGATTTTATGCCGCATTGATGTTTCTTGATTTGGATAACTTTAAGCCGCTCAATGATTTACATGGGCATATGGTAGGCGACTTATTGTTGATTCAGGTTGCTGAGCGCCTTAAAAATTGCGTGCGTGAAATGGATACGGTTGCGCGCTTTGGTGGCGATGAATTTGTTGTTTTTCTCAGTGAATTAAGTCAAGATAAATCGGACTCCTTGTCACAGGCAAAAACGATTGCAGAAAAGATTCGAAGCAGCTTATCAGAGCCTTATGTACTTCACATACACAACGAAGAAGCATCATCATCAATGGTTGAACACAGTTGTACAGTAAGTATTGGGGTATTGGTTTTCTTTAATAATGAAGCTGACAAGCAAGAATTGATTAAGCGGGCCGATTTGACAATGTATCGAGCTAAGGATGCAGGGCGAAATCAGATACGATTTTATGGTGAGAAAGATTAAACTTCCGCTAAGTGGATGTTGCCTTCTATGTAAAATTAATTGAACGTTCGCTGTCGACCCCCTATGCATAGAACCAAACTATGTATATTTTTCTTTCAATAGCCATCTAATCGTTAGCGCTACCAGACATTGCTGGTAAGCATCCGCTCAGTAGCCTGTTGACGTAAACGCTAAAGTTTACTCAGCGTTTAGGATTTTGATGGCTAGATATTGTTGTCACATGATGGACTTGGGTGGCTTCGCCCTCCTCCAATGGTTTGAGGTAATGTGGCGCGACTTTCCACTGATGTGGGTCATCGATTCTCACCACTACGGTTTTATGGTTGAATTTAACGATAGTGCCGGTGCGCATTCTGCCATCCGGATC
>CAINBI010000166.1 GCA_903846555.1 uncultured Pseudomonadota bacterium | reverse complement strand
GTATTATAACCCTTCGGAATGGGGCGGGGGGCTATAACTTTGAATTGCTTTTCGATAACAGGAATGATATTATAACCCTTCGGAATGGGGCGGGGGGCTATAACATTTTTAAAAATGGCCGCTGGTTATCAACAATTATAACCCTTCGGAATGGGGCGGGGGGCTATAACTATATTGTATCCACACATCAACAGGGCCAAATTATAACCCTTCGGAATGGGGCGGGGGGCTATAACCATAGCCGCCGACTTGGGACGCGAGGTAATATTATAACCCTTCGGAATGGGGCGGGGGGCTATAACTGTCAACTGTTATTTGACAATAATATTAATATTATAACCCTTCGGAATGGGGCGGGGGGCTATAACTTAGGCTTACCTGCACCTGCTCTTTTGCCGATTATAACCCTTCGGAATGGGGCGGGGGGCTATAACAGTCTGCGGCTGTAATCGTCATCTTGTTTAATTATAACCCTTCGGAATGGGGCGGGGGGCTATAACAATCTTCAGAAGTATTGCTTCATTAACTACAGTAGCGTCCGTATTATTTTGAAGGATTTTTTTCAAAATAATACGGACGCTTATTTTTTTAAGCCCGAATAATTAAGCCGTCCCACCGACCGTCAACGCATCAATTTTAAGCGTAGGTTGCCCAACGCCCACAGGCACGCTTTGACCTTCCTTGCCGCAAGTGCCTACGCCGCTATCTAGCGCCATATCGTTGCCTATCATGCTTACGCGTTTTAGCACTTCTGGGCCATTGCCAATCAAGGTGGCGCCTTTGACTGGGTAGGTGATTTTGCCATCTTCAATCATGTAGGCTTCTGAGGCGCTGAAGACAAATTTTCCGCTGGTAATATCGACTTGGCCACCACCAAAATTGGCTGCGTATAAGCCTTTTTTAACCGACTTGATGATTTCTTCAGGTGGTAATGTGCCGTTTAGCATGTAAGTGTTCGTCATGCGTGGCATAGGGATATGTGCGTAGCTTTCGCGGCGGGCATTGCCTGTTATCGGCATGTTCATTAGTCGGGCATTAAGTGTATCTTGAATATAGCCACGTAAAATACCGTCTTCAATTAACACGGTTCGGTTGGTTGGGTTGCCTTCATCATCCATGCTCAATGAGCCTCGGCGGTCTTGAATCGTGCCATCATCCACTATAGTAATGCCACGCGCAGCCACTTGCTGGCCTATCATATTGCTAAAAGCTGAGCTGCCTTTGCGGTTAAAGTCGCCTTCTAAACCGTGGCCTATCGCTTCGTGTAATAAAATACCAGGCCAGCCAGCGCCTAACACCACCGTCATGCTGCCAGCGGGGGCGGGGCGGGCATCTAGGTTGATAATGGCTTGATGTACCGCTTTTTGCGCATAGTCATGCAGTACTTCATCGGTAAAATAGTGATAGTCAAATCTGCCACCACCACCGCTAGAGCCTTGCTCACGGCGACCATTACTTTCTGCAATGACATTGATCGATAAGCGCACCAGCGGGCGCACATCAGCAGCCATTACGCCGTCGTGGCGTAGCACCATCACTACTTCATATTCACCAGCGATTGATGCGGTCACTTGTGAAATTCGCGGGTCAATTTTTCTGGCATAAGATTCTAGGCGCTCGAGTAATTTAACTTTTGCATCAGCAGAAAGCGAGGCAATAGGATCTTGTGGCACGTAGAGTTGTGGCGCATCGCGTTTAATAGCGGTGTGGCTTGCGGTTTGTTCACCTCCCAAACTTGCGATGGCTTTAGTGGCTTTTGCGGCTTCTTGCAAGGCGCTTAAAGTAATGTCGTCTGAGTAGGCGAAGGCAGTTTTCTCGCCACTCACTGCACGCACGCCCACACCTTGGTCGATAGAGAAGTTGCCGGATTTGACTTGGCCTTCTTCTAAGCCCCAGCTTTCACTGCGGCTGTATTGAAAATATAAGTCAGCGTAATCAATTTTGTGCGACATCATGTCGCCCAGTACATTTTGCAGTTTGGCTACATCTAAGCTAGCAGGTGTGAGCAGCGTTTCGGTTGCCGCTGTAAAATGTGAACCTAAAATAGGGTTTGTATTCGCTGATTTTTGTTCAGTTTTCATCAGATGTTGGCTTATATAGAGGTAATAGTACGGTGTTTAAGTGCAGGCAGGCTTTGTCTTAAACTTGCTTGATACATCGGATTTATCGTTGAAATTACAACGCCAGAACCGCGTGGTAGGCGATCAAGAATCACGCCCCACGGATCAACGATCATGCTGTTGCCGTGCGTTTCTCGGCCAGATAAATGATAGCCGCCTTGTGCTGAAGCAATGACATAACTCAAGTTTTCAATGGCGCGTGCGCGAATCAAGGTTTCCCAGTGTGCCTTGCCCGTGGTATCGGTAAACGCAGCAGGCACTACGATAATATTGACCTCTTTCATGGCGCGATACAATTCAGGAAAGCGCAAGTCGTAACAAATGGACAAGCCGATTTTACCAAATGGCGTATCAACCACTTTGATAGCGTCGCCAGATTCAATGGTTTTTTCTTCGTGATAGTGCTCGTTGCCTAAATCTAAGCCAAATAAATGGATTTTGTCGTAACGTGCGGCTAAGTGACCTTTGTCATCGTAGACTAAACAACTATTGCGTACTTTATTCGGAAAATTACTTACTAGCGGCACCGAACCACCTATGAGCCATATTTTATGTTTTTGTGCCATTTTGGCTAAAAAGCTTTGAATCGGGCCTTTACCTTCCTCCTCACGCACCGCCACTTTGTCGGTTTCTCTAAGCCCCATAATTGCGAAGTATTCAGGCAATACCACCAACTTGGCGCCTTGGTTTGCAGCAATTTCAATCAGCCGCTCAGCCTCATTTAAGTTGGCTGCCACATAGGGGCCAGAGGCCATCTGGATAGCGGCTACCTTAACAATATCTTTGTTGATCTCGATGTGGTTAAGTTTTGCTTTTGTGGTGTTTAAACGAGAGGTTATGGCCATGTCTTTTTCCGAACAGTGATTGTTGTTTACTTTAAAGTTGCTATTGCATCGGTCTGATGAAGTATCAGCTTCCGTTCGGCCTGAGCCTGTCGAAGGCGTTGAATATGCTCAAATTTCGACAAGCGCAATACGAACGGATTTCAAATATCATTGGGCCGAATCAATAGTTTAAGGGCGATTTCTTATTGCTTTCCTAATCGCTTTTGGTTGATTTAACTTCTTGTGGGTTATCCCAAGTACCAATAATTTCGTATTCACTTGAGGCGATTTTATTGAGTGGGTCTTTTAATATTTTCTGCGCCAAAAATGCAATTGCACCCACTAATGGCCCGCCAGCCAAGGCGGCAAGCGATAGGCTGTCGCTAATGTGCGGCATCACTTTTACCGTTAAATGTTGCGTTTCTTTTTGTAAATTAGTTTCGCCTTTAATCGTTACATCAGCAGCAGGGCCAGTCATCATAAAGTTATCGCTATGCATCACACCACGGTCAATTTTTACTGTTCCGCTAATTTTATCAAAAGCAAAGCCGTTGCTAAATATATCTCTAAAATCCAAAGTGAGTCGGCGCGGCAAGCTTTGTAAGCTGAGTAAGCCTAATAGTCGGCCTACGCCAGGTTGAACTTTTAAAAACTGCCCTTTTTTAACCTCCAGTTGCAAATCACCGCTTAACCTTGTTGCGTTAAATTCGAGCGGACTGCCTGGCCATTGCAGTTTGCCCGCAAGCGAGCCTTCGCCACTTTTGATGGTATCTGGGTAGCCAAAGTTTTTAAGTGTGTTACCTAAATTCTTAATATCCCAAGCAACATTTAGAGAGGTGTTGGGATTTTTAACCCAGTTATTCCATTGTCCTTCAGCACTAATAACGCCACCTGGAGTGCTTAGCTTGAGTTTCTGAATGTCCCAGTTTTCATTTTTTGGATAAGCAATAAACTCCAGACTACCAAAATTTTTGTTATTAAACTCAAAATTATCGGCAATGATGTCCAGTGCAGGGTAATCTTGCTCCAGCTTGCTAAACTCTTTGTATTCAGTATCTTTTATTGAGGGCGTTGCTCGGTTAGGCGCAGCGTCTGGTATGGTTAAATTGCTTAAACGCGCAATGAGTTTACCGGTATTTTGATTTGACCACTGCAGGTCGCCAGTAATCTCGCGGCTTTGCACAGTGGCTCGCAAGCCTTCTTTATCGGTGTTGTTAGAGATTTTTAATTGATTAATGCGTCGGTCAAAGATATCTAGTGTATTAATTTTTAGCGCTACTTTTTGTATGGGGAATGAGGCTTCCTGCTTATTTGTTCCTGCAACATCATGCAACACATTGCGCCACGCGTCAGCATCAAGGTAATCTAGGCTGCCGTATACTTGTAAACCTTTAGTATTGCCAAGATCTATATTGGTGTTTAACTCACTGCTAGTTGTTGCACTTCGGTTAGATGCCCCAGTGTTAAATCGTACACTTCCTCGATCAAATTGCAGCTTACCATTTTCAGAGGTACGAAGAATTTTTACCAAAAGTTTGTTGTCTAGGCTAACCGTGGTGGTATCGCTGTTTGTGCTTTGTTTTTTATCAATACGTAGATTGATATGCTCGTTAGTAGCCTTATTAAACGGGATGGGTAAGCCTGAACTTAAGCCAAATAGATCAGTACGGATGCTGATATTGACGACTGGTTTTTGAATGGTGATATCACCTGACCAGTCTGTACTGCCGGCAAAGTAATGGGCATCTTTTGCCAAAGATTGGATGCCAGTGTTCTGCGTACCCGCGTTTTGACTGATCAACATTTGCTTGATCGCCTCGGGGTGTATTTTCCCTTTTGCGGCGATGCGTATTGTTTTATCTTTGCCTGAATTAATGCTAAATACCACTGGGGTAGCAAATGCGCTGGCAGTCATGTTTTTTGCAGTTAAGCTGCTTTCAGTAAACGCTAACGCGCCGTTAATGTGGGTAAGCGTGGGAATGCTTTGGCTTTCCATGTTGCCGTTAGATATTTGGTACAAGCCTTTATATTGAGAGGCCTCTATATCATTCATCGGTATTTTTAAACTGAGGTTAAGCTTGCCTAAGCCGCTAGTTTTTAAATCTTCGGTAAAACCTTGCGCTACTTCGGCTACAGGGCTTTTGTTCACAAACTTAATAGCCTCTTCAACTGGGCCTTTAAGTTCACTCACAATGTTAAGTATAGGTGAGTCGGCATCTAGTTGCGCAATAGTGGTTTTGCTTTTGGTGATTTGGTTGCCAAATAAGTGTCCGGCAAAGGTGTTTAGCTCCATGCGTTTGCCTTCAAATAGCAAATCTAGCCCTAAGCCTTCTACGTTAGGCCAGCCAGTGCCAAACTCTAATACGCTGTCACTCACTTTAGCGGTGACTCTAAATAAACCTAATTGACTATCTAGGTTATTTTTACTATCCACAAATGGAAAATCTGCCAAGCGACCTTTAACAGTGACATTAATATTTTCAGCACGCCCAGCTAATATTGAGGTGTCTAGCCAATGCAAGGTGTCTTTTCCTAGCATTATTGGGTAATAAAACAGGGCGTATTTGGCATTGCCTTTACTAAACTTACCTTTTAAATCAAGGTAACCGCCTTTATTACCATCCATTAAGTAGCTCGCATCAAGGCTGCCTGATAAATGGGGGTTGCTGATAGTCAGGTTGCTGATTTGAACTTTAGTTTGCTGACTATTCGTACCAGCGCCTTTAACCGTCCAGTGGATATTACCGTCCAGTTTGTCCGCAGGAATAGGCCAGCGTAAAACCTCTTTAAAGTCTAACTTGGCATTTTGTGTATGTAGCGTAACTTTACCTG
>CAINBI010000165.1 GCA_903846555.1 uncultured Pseudomonadota bacterium | reverse complement strand
AGCGCGATATTGCACCCGCTTTGGACATTTTTTCATGTGCTGGTGTTTTTTTGGGGTGTTTTGCTACTGGTTTATGCGCGCCAGCCTGTTTGGGTCGATCAAGCTGGGCGTGGCGTTTGGCGCCATGTCAAAAAACTAAGTCTAGTACAGGGCGGGCATTTTTACATAGGCATGCTATGGGCGCTAATGCCTTGCGGTCTACTTTATTCAGCCCTCATTATTTCATCGTTTAACGGCAATCCAATTGGCGGTGCGCTCAGCATGGCGGCATTTGCAATAGGCTCTAGCGTCTCACTATTTTTTGCTCCGTGGCTGTGGCTAAAACTTAAAACCAAGTTGGTTGAGCCTTATGGCATGCGGCTTGCCGGCTTGTTACTCAGTGGCGCAAGCGCATGGGCCATTTGGATGGAGCTTACACATAATACAAAAGTCTGGTGTTTGTAAATCGTCTTTACAAACCCATACCGCAGTTATAAACAGACAAGCTTCAAGCCGTCTTTTAAGGTGTTCCATACCAAGAACGGCTGATTGTCTTTAGCCAATAGTTGCGGATAATCGGCTTTATCCATAGTACTGGCGATGGCACTGGCATCGCCCCAACTTCTACCGCCATCCTCTGAAAACATCGCCATCACGACATTTTTCGTAGCACCCTCTTTAATGTCAGTTTCGCACCAAACCAACCACACTTTTTCGCCTATGCTCAGCAACGCTGGGTGGCCTGCCTGATTTTTATGATTACCAAATTTTTTGGCGGGCGAAGAAACCCATGCCTCGCCATCCATCCGCGCATAAAATAAATTGGCATCTTTACCCGTATCATCATTACCACCATCAAACCACGCCATGTGATAGCCCCACCAGCCTTTGCCCTCGCCACCGCTTGCCAAAGCCGCACCATGATGCGGGCAACCATCTATTTTCCAGCGGCCAAATGTGGCCCGCTTTACCACTACTGCTTGGCTAGCATTCAGTGGAATCTCGGCAATCATGTGGTCGCGCTCACTGCCTTCAAACACATGTCGCCACATTGCCACCACGGTACCATCAGGCTTATTCGTGAAAGCAATACGGCAACATTCACAGCTACTATCAGCCAATTTTTGTTCTACAGCAAAGCTCGCGCCTTTATCACTAGAAGTCGCAAAATAAATAGCCGCGCCATCGTAATGTTTACCTACAGTTTTAGCCGAAATTAAGTCGCGCTTATCCACCCACGCAACAGTAATATTGCCGCTAGGCGCAACGTTCAGCGCATCAAACCGATGGGTAATTTCAGCACGATCCTGATGCACGATAATAGGCGCTTCAAAAGTTTTACCGCCGTTAATTGACCGCGCAAACCATACGTAGCCAGTAAATGGCTTGGCCAAGGCTTCCGTCCAAGTTAAATAGATATGGCCTTCAGGACCAATGGCAATTTTCGGCCGCGCCTCACCGTCTGCGGCAATGTTTTGTGCCCTCGGGTTAATGCTCACGGCTTTAGAAAAATGTTTACCTAAATCGCTACTGCTATCCACCTGAACAAAGCTACCATTGCTAGTTGCGCGCCATAGATTGCCTGTTACATCGAATGCCACGCTAATGGCCAAAATAGCTTTTTGATGCTGCTTGTGATCTTCATGCGCTTCTGCGGTAAAAGACAAGCACATCCAAAAAGCCGTACAAAACACTAATAACTTTTTCATGCGGGTGATATTACTCTAATTCACATCAGAGTTTCATGCTGATTGCAGCTCATAGACATCATTATTATTTGATTTAGGCATAAAGACAGCCTAAAGTTATACTGATTTTAGTCGTTAAGCTATGTAAGCTATGTAAGCTAGGTAAGCTAGGTAAGCTGCATTTTCCACCAGCATTAAGTAATAAGTTGTTATTTCATTTTAGATTTGATTAACCATGCATTGATAGAGATACTTAAAGTAAGTGAAAAAATCAAAAAAATTAGAAGTACTTAATTCCTTTGCAGATTGCGTAGGCAATCTCAACGCGAATGTGACTGGGGCAATCGCAAGCGAGCTAACACTGGCTAGGCGTTTGCTCAACTCATTACAAGGCGTTGCTATTATCGCAACCAACGCCGATGGTGCTGTTAGCTTTGCTAACCCTTACGCATGTGAAATTTTCAACCTTAACTTACAGCACCTTGCCGCTGGCATCTGTCAATTACCTAATGTCGTGCAAAAGCGGTTTTCTGCTGAATTACAATCTTCAAATACTGAGTTTGTGCTGCATTATGCCTCAGGCAACACTTTACGCACACTCAAAGTGTTTGCCGCTTTTGAGCCTGATGCGGCTATTGAGAATAGCGCCTACGTGTTGCATATGCACGACATTACAGACCGTGTCAGCACTGAATTACAACTGAGGCATGCCGAAAAGTTATTACGTAATTTGATTGATGCCAGTCCTGATTTCATCAATTTTAAAGATGCTGAAAATCGCTGGGTAGAAGCCAACGATAGTAGTCTTGCGTTATTTCAGTTAGATGCTCAAGAATATCAAAATAAAACTGACCATGAGCTTGCCGCATTGTCGAACCCTGTGTTTAATGATGCTTTCAATCAATCTAAAATATCTGATGAACTAGCGTGGAAGTCAGGCAAAGTTGTTAGAAATGAAGAAATTATAGCCTTGCCATACGGCGGCGAAAAAGTCTTAGATGTGATTAAAGTGCCGCTATTTAATGACGATGGCAGCCGCCAAGGTTTGGTGACGCTGGGTCGCGACATTACTGAGCGGAAAGTTGCCGAAGATCATCTGCGGGATCGAAGCGCGATATTAGACGCGCTCATTTCGTGTGATTGGTTATTACATTCTGCTGAATCGTGGAAAACAGTTGCGGATACCGTGCTGCAACAACTATGCCTCGCGCTGCGTTTTAGTCGCGGGTCCATTTTAAAAAATAGTGATGCCCGTAATCTGAGCGGCACTAGCCAATCAAAAATATTATACAAATGGTCTGCGCCAGGCCTTATCACGATTGGTCGCAAACTTGAGGCGATAGACTTTAATGATGCTAGCTTGACGCACTGGAAAGATGCGTTACAACAGGGCAACCCTGTTTTGGGTGACATTAGCGACTTACCTAGCGATGCGCGCAAAATGCTGCAACAACATGACACGCAATCGATTGCCATTATCCCGTTATTTTCGAACAAAAAATGGTGGGGGAATATGATTATTGAGCGTTGTTACGGCTTGATTAAAACCACCCCGCAAGAGCTTAGCTCACTCATGGCGGTAGGTCGGTCATTGGGGGTGGCGATTCAGCGCGAGAGCGCTGGGAAACGGCTCAATCAGGCAAAAATCGCCTTCGACAGCGCTACCGAAGGCATCATGATTATCAATGATAATGCGCAAATTATTGCCACTAACAAAGGCTTTACCGACATCACAGGCTTCACCGAAGAAGAGGTGCTAGGTACCGCGCCCAAGGCATTACAAGCTGAGCAACAGGACATATGGCGCACCTTGCTAGAGCATGACAAATGGTGTGGTGAACTTTTAAATCAGCGAAAAAATGGTGAGTATTATCAAGAAAGCCTGACGCTGACTATTGTGAAGGACAAAGAAGGTCAACTTATTAACTATGTAGGCGTTTTTGCCGACATCACCGAGACCCAACGTTCACAAGTGAAACTACATGAACTGGTGAACCGTGACCCACTTACAGGCTTGCCAAATCGCCGTCTATTGAACGAGTTGCTGAACCATTCGATTCGCCGTGCTGAACGTGAAAAACATAAGATAGGCATCTTATTCGTCGACTTAGACCGTTTTAAAGCCGTCAACGATAGCCTCGGGCATCAAGTAGGCGACAAATTATTGTATGAAGCATCCAAAAGAATCAGTCAGGCCATGCGCGAAAGTGATGTGTTGGCGCGCTTGGGCGGCGATGAATTTGTTGTGATGATGGACATGATTAGTCAGGCAGAAGATATAGCGCTTGTTGCACAAAAGATTATTCAGGCTTTGCAGCTTGAATTTATTATTGAAGGCAAAGAGATTTTTATTAGCGCCAGCATCGGCATTTCCATATTTCCTAAAGATGGCGACAATGTGGATAGCCTGATAAAAGCCGCAGACATTGCGATGTATCAGGTCAAGAATGAAGGGAAAAATAATCATTGTTTTTATTCTGACGAATTAAGCAAAAATGCACTTGAGCGCTTTAATATGGAAAGCCAGTTGCGCCGCGCCTTAGAGCGCAATCAGTTTGAAGTATATTATCAACCACAAGTATCACTAATCACGGGCGAAATTATTGGCGCAGAGGCGCTCATCCGCTGGCATCATCCAGAGTTGGGCTTAGTTTCGCCAGCCAAGTTTATCCCCGTAGCTGAAGAGACTGGCTTAATTGTACCAATAGGTGAGTGGGTGCTACGCCAAGCCGCATTGCAAGCTACACGCTGGCTGAATGATGGTTATGTCATACAGTGGATTTCAGTGAACGTTTCTGCTGTGCAGATTATGCGAAGCAATTTTGCTGATACGATTTACGGCTTGCTGATTGAAACTGATTGCGACCCAAGCTTTCTTGAGCTTGAGATTACCGAAAGCACCATCATGCATAATACTGAATATGTGATTGATACCTTCAACCGCATCAAGCAACTGGGGCTTAGGCTGGCGATTGATGATTTTGGTACAGGCTATTCATCGCTGTCTAACCTTAAGCGATTGCCGCTGGATAAAATTAAAATCGACCAATCCTTTGTGCGCGGCCTGCCAGGAGACTTAAATGATGCCGCCATTGTCCATGCCATTAATGCCATGGCGCAAAGCCTTGACTTTGCCGTTATTGCTGAAGGCGTAGAAACCTTAGCACAAGCTGATTTTTTACACCAAATGGGTTGTGAAGAAGCCCAAGGCTATCTTTACAGCAAACCTGTTACCACAACAGAATTCACCAAGTTATTAACCGTACAAAGGTTTAAAGGCCAACAAGATGCAAGCTAACAAAGCTAGTTTTATCGATGTAGACCAATTATGCGTTGGTTTGTATGTTCATTTAGATTTAGGTTGGATGGATCATCCATTCACACTCAGCAATTTTAAAGTTATAGATGCAGAACAAATTGCTAAAATCAAAACAACTGGACTTAAAAGGCTGCGTTACGACCCGAATCGTAGCGATTGCGAACCCGCAGCATTATTAAGCGCGGCCGATACAGTCGCATTAGCAAATACATTGGAAGCAAAGCTTATTGAAATACCAGCCGCGCACAATACAGCCGATAAATTAGATTTTAAAGCGGATCGCTTAAAATGTTTGCATCATGCCATTGATGAAAATGAAAAGAAATTCATCTTCGCCAGCAATATTGTCCAGCAAGTGACACGTAACATTTTAACCTCACCTAGAGCTTCTATTGAGCAAGCGGAGTTGATTGTAAATGATATGGTGGATACCGCGCTCATGGAAGGAGATATTGCCATACACGCGCTTAACGGCAACCGTTCTAGCGATAGTCATTATCAGCATTCACTCAATGTGACGGTGCTCGCGTTAATGATGGCTAAGGCTATTGAAATGACTAGTGAGGATGCGCGCCTGCTGGGTATGGCTGCAATATTTCATGACATTGGCAAAGCTAAAATTAGCGACAAAATTTTAATGAAGAAAGACCCGTTAACCAAATCCGAGCAGTCGAATTTTGAGCAACACAGTGACATTGGTGCACACATGGCTAAAGAAGTCGGCCTGCCATCAAGAATTGCGCAAGTCATTTTGCAACACCATGAATGCGTGGATGGTTCTGGCTACCCCAACCATTTAAAGGCTGCTCAAATAGACCCAATAGCGCGCTTAATCGCCATCGTAAATACTTACGACAACCTGTGCAACCCAAGCAACCTAGTGCTGGCTAGAACGCCCTATGAAGCCTTGGCGCACATGTATGCCCATCAACGCTCCAAATTAGATGAGCCTCTACTCAAACGTCTAATTAAATCGCTGGGAATTTACCCGCCGGGCAGCATCATACAACTATCAACCGGCGTTATTGCCATTGTTATCTCTGTGAACCCAAACAAGCCTTTACGACCATTTGTCATGTTGCACGAACCTTTGGCGAAACGCTACGAACCGCTTATTTTAGATTTACGTGAAGAGCCAAGCACCAATATCAGCGTATGCTTGCACCCAAGTCAACTCGCGCCAGATGTGCTTGAATACTTAAATCCACGCAAAAGAATCAGTTATTTTATCGATACGGATTGGCTGGGTAGTCAGAGCAGTACAGATAACTCACCATCACTGTAGTGAATTCCGTCCAGTCATCAAGTATGGAGTGACTGCCTTTTATGTTTAGTTTGGCGACGGATCGGTCACAAAGCCAATCTTAACCAGCCCCGCTTTAGCCGCCACCGACATCACTCGCGCGACATTTTCGTAGTGCGTCAGTCTATCGGCATGAATATGTAATTCTGGTAGCGTTGGCTTTTTTGCCTCTAAAGCGAATCGAATACCCATCGATTCTTCTTGCACCTGCTCGCCATTCCAATACAAGCTACCATCCTCACGAATAGCCAATTCAATATGATCTGGCTTAGTAATATTGGGGCTACTAGAGGCTTTAGGCAAATCAATTTTGACTGAGTTTGTGAGTAGTGGCGCAGTGATAATAAAGATAACCAGTAACACCAGCATCACATCTACTAGCGGCACAACATTGATTTCAGCTTTTACAGAATGTTGCTGCTGTGCATTAAAGCTACCAAAACTCATGATGCATCACCGACCGATTTCAACTCAGGTCTAAGCGCAGGCTTGGCTTTTTCTTCTGATGCATTGCCAACAGTGAGCATCACAAATAAATCGTGTGCAAACGCATCTAGCTTCACTAGCCACAAACGGTTGCGGCGGTTAAATGCGTTGTAAGCAAACACGGCGGGAATCGCCACAGCCAAACCTATCGCAGTCATAATCAGCGCCTCTCCTACTGGCCCAGCCACTTTATCTAAAGTACCTTGGCCAGAAACACCAATTTGCACCAGCGCATGATAAATCGCCCACACCGTACCGAACAAACCAATATAGGGCGATGCTGAGCCTGCTGTGGCTAATATTGTCAGGCCATTTTCAGTACGTACCGTTTCCTGGTCGATACCATTACGCAAGGCTCGTGTCATAAATTCAGACATGCCACCAGCAGCAGCCAGATTCTGAATACCGTGCCGACTGGCATTACTGAGCGCTGTTATGCCTTCAGTCGCAAGGCTGGCAAAGGCATTGTCAGGTTTAGCCTGCTGCAAACTAACACTCAATTTTTCTACCGAATCATGCTGCCAAAAAGCTTTAAGAAAACGCTCCGCGCGTCTAGCCTCTAGCAAATTGGCGAGCCACTTGGTAAAAATCAAATACCAACTTACCACTGACAGCAACAATAGAATGAAGAGCACGCCCTTACCTAGCGTATCCACCTGCGCAACAAAATGCGTAAAACCTAATTCATGTGACATATCAACGTCCTTCTAAAATAAAATCAAATGGTTGTAATGCGACTGCGCGTACCGCCACGCCGTTACGCGTTGAGGGATTACACTGCCAACTTTTTACCGCAGCTAACCCAGCTTCATCTAACCGTTTATGGCCTGAACTGGTCGCCACGCGCACAGAGGTGATGCGACCAGTTTCATCCAGCTCTACCCGTAAGACCACTAAGCCTTGCTCGTTCGCACGTTTAGAGATGGCTGGGTAATTCGGCATTGATCGTTGCGGACAAGAAACCGACAAATCAGACGATAAAGTAACAGGCGCTGGAGATTTTGGCGCGGCTTCCACAGCAGGTTCAGGTGCTGCTTGTTTTATAGGCTCTGGTGGTGGCATAGGTGCTACCGCTTCCGTAACAGACGTTACAGGTGCATTCGACACTAACATTGGCTCTGGTTTAGGCTGAGTTACTGACTGCGGCTTTACCAGCTTAACTTTTTGCGGCGGTGGTTTAGGAGTAGGAGACTCCGGCAGCGGCTCTTCTTTTTTAGGCGGTGGTGGATTAAGCAGATTCACGAAAAAAATCACCGCCTCTTGTGGCGGAGGAATCAGTTTGTAACTCCAGGCACCATATAGCAAAGCGCCATGAAGTGCCAACACTAGCGTTAAACCAGCGAGCTTATTCCAAAGGTCATCAGATATTTCAATGTTCATTCTCACTCAACAAGCACCAGATTTAAGCCAAGAAAATTTCGAGCTGAAGGAATATAGCGCAATACCCATCGCTCTACAAGTAAAACGGCAAGCAAAGTGATTCCAAAGAACGGCAACAAAATACCAAGTACAAGGATGAACGCGATCAACCCAACAGAATAAGCAGTCGATTGTTTATTGGCAGGTGGCGCGCCAAGCGTTCCAACCGAACGTCTGCGCCACCATAAAACGATAGCGCTCACTGACAGTAGCGTAAGTCCTAACGCTGTTAATAGTCCCAGCAACTGATTGAACCAGCCGAAGAACTGACCTTCGTGAATGGCAACGCCGTAAGCAATAATTCGATCTAGCAGCGGTCTATCAGCAAAGTCTTTTCTGGATTTAATCTCGCCGCTACTGGCATCCAGTACCAAATTAACGCGTAACGGCCTATTTTGTGCATCAGATTTTGCAGTCCATTCTGGTGATTTTTTTGATGGAGGCGAAATCAATACTGGTGCGGCTAAATGCAAAGGCTGAACAGTGGCTACTAGACGGTCAAGCGCGCTGTAGTCTTGCTTGGCTTGCGGCATTTTATCTGCCCCATGTTGATGTGCCTCATGTTTGTGCGCCATATGATTTGCATGTTCGGATTCATCACCCGCAGCCATATTCATTTTCTGGCGTTCGGCAAGCTCCGATGATCGGCCTGTTGTCCAATCTTGCTGCACTACTTTACCAGCACTGATGTGACGCACCTCTTTCAACAAACCACCCCAAGACTTAGCCCAAGGCAACCCTGACAACAGTAGAAATAAGGTAAAAAATGAAATCCAGAAGCCAGTCACACCATGCAAATCCCGCCACCATACACGGCCGCTTTTACTTAAACGAGGATAAACAATACCTGCCAAACTTTTTAAGTTGCTTGGCCACCAAAGATAAAGCCCGGTGATGATCATCACAATCGCCCACGATGCAGCCAATTCCACCAGATTAGAACCAATGTCGCCAATGAGCAGTTCACCATGTAGGCGATGTACCACTTTCATCAGCTTATCATCCTCATGTTCTAGTCTAAGGATTTGCAAGGTTTCAGGATGCACATAAACGCGTGTTAGGTCTTTTCGTTGTCCGACCAACACTCGCACCGCTGAATGCTGCGTTTCTGGCAACACATAAGCATTAAGCGCCGCGCCAGGCATCGCAGCAAGCGCTGCTGAAACTTGCGCTTCAACAGTCGCTCGTTTGCCCGTTATAATGAGCTGATCATAAGGCTGATCAAGCACAGCTTCAACCTGTGGCTTAAACAAGTAAATCGCACCACTAATAGACAGCACAAAAATAAACGGGATGCAAAACAAGCCCGCGTAAAAATGCCAGCGCCAGATGGTGTTATGGGCAGGCCATGCTCGCTCTTTCCTCACAGTACATTTTTCTTCATATTGACCATGCGAATGTTATCGACCTTAGTAATCAAATTTCATACTTGCAAACCAAGTTCTTTGTGGGTAAGGGTTAGGGTTCACATAATATTTAAAGTTATTAAGATTATTCACGCCTAGTGACGCAGACCATTTATCAGCAATCTTATACATCGCCTTTGCATCCATTACAAAATAATGGCTAACAGCACCATAAACATCTGGATTTACGTCGGTATAGCTTTTAGTTGTAGTGTTGTAAAGGGCGTTATGCTGATGTCCGCTATAGCGTCCCGCCAATGTGAATGTCAGTTTATCATTGGCATGATAAACACCCATTAGGGTTGCGCGCCAAGCTGGGATACGTGGTTGATCTGTGCCCTCCAAGCCTAGATTTTTGCTATCTTTGGTAATGGTTGAATCTACGTACGTCACGCTAGCCGTTAAATCGAAACGGTTAATCAATAAGTCTGTAATTTGCAGTGAGGTTTCAACACCATTAGTACGCACTTTATCTACGTTTTGAATACTACTAATTTGATAGCCCGGTAGGGTTGTGTAATCCGTTTGAGAAATTAGCGCATCCTCTTTATTTTCAAAAAACCATGAAGTGCGCCACAATCCACGTCCAAACATTCTCTCTGCCGTTAGTTCAAAAGAATTAACACTTTCAGGTCGCAGGTTAGGATCGTTAGTTTTTGCCACATTATAAGGCGCAGGCAATGCTGTGATTTGTCCTGCCGTAGGTGTTCCACCGGATGAAGTTTTAATGCCTATATTTGTAAACAACTCACCCACAGTAGGAAATCGTACACCTCTACCATATGAACCACGTAGCGACCAATCATCAGTTGCTTGAAACGTGAGCGATGCTTTAGGTGAAAATGCATATATAGTACGATCGGCATACTGCACATTTGTATTTGCTGCATAGTTACTGCCATTAGAAGCATCCCACTTCTCCCAACGTCCACCTAGAACCAACTTCCAGTCTGTGTGTAATTGCCAAGCATCTTGCAAATATAGGGCTTGGGTTTCAGTTTGCCCTCTAGAATTAGTACTTAATGTTCCAACTGTACCAGTACGCCAGTCGGTATTGGTTGTAACATTATTAGTGTCTGTTTTAGTTTCATAATTATCATAATGGTAACCAAAGCTCACTTGATGCTTGCTCTTTAGGTTACCGTCTGGCCGCCAGTCACCACGTAAGTCAAAAGTTTTCCAGCCTGTGCCGCTGGCATCGGCTATCGTTCCGCCTACAACAGCCACGCCATCGCTAGCAGTTAATCCAAAATTACCAGATGATGAGCGCGTTAAATCTTTATTCTGATTAAAATAACTCGCCGCTACATCCCAATCAAAAGTGCCTCCAGTATCAGATTTTAACGACAGACCGTGCATAATATGCTCGCTCTCTGTATTGCTGGAAGCTGAGGCGGTTACTGTGTAATATTTACCATCAATATTCAAATATTGATAAATTCCTGATGTACCACCTGTGCCATAGATTGTTTTTCCTGTGGCATTTTGTATATAACTCTCACCTCTTTTTTCAGAATCATTTTGCCAATAACCTAAGGTATAGGCCGCACGAATGGTGGGGGTAATATCATAAGCCAGCTTGATTTTCAGGTTATCCTGCACGGTATGGTCGATACTGGCCGACCCCGCAGTGATGCGTGGATTACCTGAAGTATCAATGTCTTTATAAGCACCGCTAACAGCAGCAGATTTAGCACCACAATGGGCAAGATCACAAGGAAGGGTAATTAAACCAGATTTATATGTTCCAAGTGAAGTGGACGTAAACGTCATAGGATGACCGTGGTTATCTAAATGGTCGGCACTCACTATAAATGAAAGATCGTTATACTTGCTACCTATAGAGGCTGCGCCATGCACCCCATCGTAATATTTATCCGTGCCGTATAACTTAAAATTTTCACCAAAATAATCAAATTTCGCATGAGCTTCAAACTTCTCTGGCATGCGCGTTTTCATGGTCACTACACCACCCGCAGAATTGCCAGGATACAGCGCAGAGAACGGGCCATACATCACATCCACACGCTCAATCTCTTCTGGCGACACCATCAACCAACGTGGCGCAGTGCTAAAACTATTATTGAGAAAATTTGAAAGTAATAGATCATCCGCATAAACGGTTGTTTGTGCACTAGAAGTTGAACTATTCACTCGCATCACCAATACACCATTCACATCACCAATATAGCGTTCACGCACATGCACACTAGGTAAATATTGCAGTACTTGTGGGGTTGTCACCGCATTGATGCTCTCACTGATTTGCTTAGCCGTCACACTTTCAACGGTATTTGGCACATTGTCAGGCACAGCAGGTTTGTCTGCTGCCACGGCACGAATCTGCATGGATTCCATTTTAGTTGCAGCGCTATCCACAGCATCAGCCTGACTTGGCGTTACATCCTCTGCCATCACCAAAGCACTGCCGCACAACAATAGCGTACTTAATGTTATTTTTTTTATCATGCTGTTCTCTCCCCAGATTTTTCAGCCTCATATTCTAGTAGAGAGCTGCTGTTTGCGGAATGTGGCATATTGCCGCGCGACAATATGTCGCAGGTAAGAATTGATTCTTCTGCCCATGAACACTTTATAATGGTGTTTAATTTATAGGCTTTGATCATTAAGCTGTTAGGCAACCTAAAATGCATTTAACGACCTCTTCTCTATCCAACGCAACCCGCCACAATATGCAGCGCTTGGTCATGTTGCGTAGCGTAGTGATGGTTTGTTTAACTTCCGTGATGATAGGCTTAAAGCTAGCATCCATCCCGTTGCCGCTATTACCTTTACTGCTGGCTATTGCTGGATTAGGCTTATTAAACGGCATGGCATGGTGGCGTTTAAAGCATACCCAACAAACCACACAACGCGAATTATTCGCGCAACTACTGGGTGACATTGCCGCACTTTCGGTTCTTTTTTATTTTAGCGGTGGCTACAGCAACCCGTTTATATGGATGTATTTATTGCCCATTACCGTAGCGGCAGTGGCTTTACGCGCGGCTTATGCGTGGATAATTGCCAGCTTGAGCATTGCTTGTTACACCTTGCTGATGTTTTACCACGTACCACTTTCACACTTGCACATGCATGCCCAGTTGGATGCAAAAAATAGCGTGCATCTAGATATTCATTTAGTCGGCATGTGGTTAGGCTTTGTCGTTAGCTCTATTATTGTGGCGATCTTTATTGCTCGCATTGGGCAGAATTTGCGTGATCACGATAAAACAATTGCAGCAGTTCGAGAAAAAGCGCTAGAAAGCGAGCGCATGCTAGCATTAGGCACATTGGCTACCAGTGCCGCGCATGAGCTAGGTACACCATTGGCAACGATGGCCGTTATCAGCAAAGAGCTGACCCAAGATTACGCAAGCCAGCCAGCGCTTTTACAGCAGCTTGAAATATTGCAAAAACAAGTGTCGCGCTGCAAAGAAATTTTGTCGTCCATTACCCGCAATGCTGGGAAAACCCGTGCGGATGCCGGGCAAGGCTACACGCTGCGTGAGTTTTTGCAAGAAGCCATCCAGCGTTGGCGTGATACTCGCCCAGCAACCGAGCTAATAGTCCGCATGCCAAATACGGCAATCAACCCTAACATTTTTATGGACAGAACTTTGATGCAAGCAATGCTTAACTTACTGGATAACGCAGCAGATGAATCGCCTGAACAGGTATTATTTGATGCTAATTGGGATGAAAAAATACTGAAAATACAGATACGTGATTTTGGTGCAGGCTTAAGCCCCGAGGCTAAAAGCAAATTAGGCACGCCATTTTTCACCTCCAAAATTGATCAAGGCATGGGGTTAGGCGTATATTTAACACAAGTCACTTTAGCGCGCTATGACGGAACATTAAGCTTAAATAATCACCCAGATGGCGGCGTCCTGACCTCAGTACTTTTACCACTTAAAAATTTACGTATCGAAAAACCGAAAGCCAGCAAATGAACACACTTAACACAGCGAATGTAGACGAAAACCCCAGTTTACTGTTGGTGGATGACGATGAAGACTTTCTCAACGCACTTGCGCCAGCAATGCGTAAACGCGGCTTTTTAGTCAGCTTAGCCAATAGTGCAGAAAGCGCGTTTGAGATCGCCAAAAATGAACCTCCAGAATTCGCCGTGGTAGATTTAAAAATGTCTGGAAACTCTGGTTTAGTGCTGGTTCGCCAGCTAGCCAGCCTTAACGCAGGCACGCGCATTGTGGTGCTGACTGGTTATGCCAGCGTTGCCACCGCTGTAGAAGCGATTAAATTAGGCGCAACGCATTACCTTGCAAAACCGGTAGATGCCGATGAGATTGTCGCCGCTTTTGCAAGGCAATCGGGCGATGCTGAAGTGGGGTTATCTGCAAATCCGCTCTCTATTAACCGCTTGGAATGGGAGCATATTCAACGCGTGCTTGCCGAACATGAGGGTAATATATCAGCTACCGCCCGCAGTCTAAATATGCACAGGCGCACTTTACAAAGAAAGTTAGGGAAAAATCCCGATAAA
Organism: uncultured Pseudomonadota bacterium; assembly: GCA_903846555.1. Lineage (GTDB taxonomy): Bacteria > Pseudomonadota > Gammaproteobacteria > Burkholderiales > Methylophilaceae > Methylotenera. The sequence continues at coordinate 12,356 of CAINBI010000165.1, read as the reverse complement.
AGAAGTAAGTAAAATACTCCGTACAATCAATAAGAAAAATTCAAAAGTAAATTAAGGAAACAACATGGCAGCAGGCAGCTTACTGGCACTACTCGACGACATTAGATAACGTTTCGGTGATGACCCAAGTAGCCGCATAAATTGATATTGGTACCTGCCGCACTTGCCATTAGCTACTATGCACCGTGGGCGATTACGCCTTTGCTGATGGTGGGTGGGGCGTATTTATGTTTTGAGGGCTTTGAAAAAATTGCACATCGTTTTTTGCATGATGCGCATCAAGAACTTGTACATGATGCTGCGTTAGAGGCCGCCGTAGCTAACCCTAAAGTCGACTTGGTGTTACTTGGACAGTTTATTTTTTGGGTGCTTTAAAGCTATCTAACAACAAGCAAGCTACACCGACACAAATTGCGCTATCAGCTACATTAAATGCCGGCCAATAAACATTGTGGTAATGAAAGTTTAGAAAATCCACCACATAGCCCAAGGTAACACGGTCATAAAAATTACCTACCGCGCCGCCCAATATTAAGGCTAATCCCAAGCAAAAAAGTTTCTCTGTAGCGTGTTTACGAATGAGATAACTAATGACAATAATCGCCACTACCGAAACACCATTAAAAAACAGTTTTTGCCAACCGCCTGCATCTGCCAAAAAGCCAAAGGCTGAACCTTGGTTGTGGTAGCGCACTAAATCAAAAAAACTAGTGATAGTCAGCATATCGCCATACGCAAAAGAATTTTGCACCAAATGCTTGGTGTAAAGATCTAGTGCAATGACGACTGCGCTAATACTTAACCATCTAAAAAAATTAGGCATCATATTCACAGTCATTACGCGTAATTTCGTTCTTCACCAGCACCAAACAAGTTACTCACGCAGCGACTGCAAATCGTTGGATGATCCGCGTGTGAGCCAACGTCTGCGCGGTAATGCCAGCATCGTCCACATTTAACATGCGTACTTGGCGTGACCACGATTTTTTGCTCAGCTTCTGTCGCTACTTTATAAACCTTCGCGCTTGAAACAATCATCACAAAACGTAAGTCTTCGGCCAAACTGGTTAAGGCGTCGTAAGTAGCATCAGTGCTATAAAAGGCTAACTCGGCTTGTAACGATGAGCCCACTTGCCCAGCAGAACGCAACACCTCAATCTCTTTGGTAGATTGCCCACGGGCACTCATCACCGCTTCCCAAGCAGCAAGGCGCTCTGCACTTAAACCATGCGCTGGCAAGGCGTACCAAGCATCTTCAAATACTGTTTTATCAGCATCTAAACCTAGTGTTTCCCAAATCTCATTAGCGGTAAAACTCAAAATCGGCGCCATTAAACGCATCATAGAATGCGTAATATGGTGCAAGGCACTTTGCGCGGCGCGGCGCGCATGAGAGGTTTCACCAGCGGTATATAAACGGTCTTTAAGAATATCTAAATAAAAACTGCCTAAATCATCTGAGCAAAAGCTGACAAATTTTTGTACCGCAAAATGGAATTCATAGTTATCGTAATCCTGCACAATCTCTGTTTGCAATTTTTCGGTTAAATGCAGCGCGTATTGATCAATTTCTAGCCACTCGCTTACGGGCAATAAATCTTTAGCCACATCAAAATCGGCTAAATTCGCCAACAAAAACTTCATGGTATTGCGAATACGGCGATAGCTTTCTGACACACGTTTTAGAATTTCATCCGAAATCGTCAGCTCACCAGAATAATCCGTAGAAGCCGCCCACAATCGCAGAATATCCGCACCGTAAGTGTCCATCACTTTTTGTGGCGCAACCACGTTGCCTTTAGATTTACTCATTTTGTGGCCAGCACCATCCACTACAAAACCGTGCGTTAGCAAGGCTTGGTAAGGTGCGCGACCATCAATCGCACAGCCAGTCAGCAGGCTAGATTGAAACCAACCGCGATGCTGATCTGAACCTTCTAAATACAAATCTGCCGGAAACTGTAACTCTGGGCGACGTTTAAGTACTGCCGCATGGGTTGCACCAGAATCAAACCAAACATCTAGCGTATAAGTGACTTTTTTGTAATCAGCGGCATTTTCTGGTGCATATTCGGCTAAATAAGCCGCGCCATCTAAACTAAACCAAGCTTCAACACCCTGCACTTCTACTAATAAAGCGGCACGTTCTAGCAATGCCATCGTTTGCGGATGCGGCTCGCCAGTTTCTTTATGCACAAATAATGGCATAGGCACGCCCCAGTTTCGTTGGCGCGATACGCACCAATCCGGGCGGTTTTTAATCATGGCTTCTAAACGCGCACGGCCCCAAGCTGGGAAAAACTCAGTTTCATCGACCGCTTTATTGGCTAATTCACGCAAGCTGTTACCAGAAACGCCTTCGGTGTTCATGCCAACAAACCACTGATGCGTCGCCAATTGCATCAACGGCGTTTTATGGCGCCAGCAATGTGGAAAGCTATGATTCAAACGTGCGCTAGCCAATAAATTCCCAGTTTCTAGCATGGCCGCTAAGATAATTTTATTTGCGTCTTGTCTGCTTAAACCGCGAATGGGCTCAAACTCAACTAATTCACTATTAAAAAACTTGCCGTCACCGCCCATCAAAATACGTGGTTTTTCGTTAGGGTAAGTCGCTTTCATCACCAACCAGTCATCGTTACCGTGAGCGGCCGCGGTGTGGACTAAACCAGTACCAGCCTCAGTGGTAACGTGATCGCCACAGATAATAGGCACTTGGCGGTTGTCGAATGGATGTTGTAATAACAAACCTTTTAAAACATCACCTTTACAGCAAGCAAGCACGGTAGTGTTTTCTTCACCATAGCGTGCCAGCGTGCTTTGCGCCAAATCATGGGCAAGAATCAGCAAGCCTTTGCTAGTTTGTAGCAAATCATAATCAAACTCAGGATGCACGCTTACGGCTTGGTTAGCTGGCAATGTCCACGGTGTAGTTGTCCAAATAACAGCATAAGCATCACTCGTCACTTCAACACCCAATGCCAAACTCAAAGCCGCTTTATCAGCCACTTTAAAGCCCACATCAATCTGCGGCGAATTCACATCTTCATATTCAACTTCGGCCTCAGCCAAGGCAGAACCACAATCTACACACCAATGCACAGGCTTGCTGCCTTGATACAAATAGCCATTTTTATAGATTTCACCCAAAGCGCGCATGATGTCAGCTTCGGTTTTAAAATCCATCGTCAAATACGGATTATTCCAATCGCCCAATACGCCTAAGCGAATAAAATCTTTCTTTTGACGCGCCACTTGTTCAGCCGCATATTCACGGCAAAGCTCGCGGAATTTAGCTGGATCAATATTCTTGCCGTGATTTTTTTCTACCACCAACTCAATCGGCAAACCGTGACAATCCCAACCTGGCACATAAGGCGCATCAAAACCACTCAGGGTTTTAGATTTTACGATGATGTCTTTTAAGATTTTATTCACGGCATGGCCAATGTGAATATCACCGTTTGCATACGGCGGACCATCATGCAGAATGAATTTTTTAGCGCCTTTACGTGACTTACGAATACGCTCATAGAGCTTTTTGTCTGTCCATTGTTTTAACCAAGCAGGCTCGCGCTTGGCCAAATCGCCACGCATGGGAAATGTGGTTTCAGGCAGATTTAATTTGTATTTATTCTGTTCTTTATTTAGGTCTTCAGTCATTTAAATCTCAAATAAATTTCTATTGTCATTCCGACGGAAGTCGGAATCTAGTGTCTTTTTTAACGTCGTTAGATGCCGACTTCCGTCGGAATGACAGAATCAAAAAACTCTATCGCAACGGCTTTATCTAATCCGATTTGTGCTTTTAATGTATCTAAATCTTCAAACTTCATTTCATCGCGTATCTTCTGCAAAAACTCTACATGCACATGCTTTCCGTATAAGTCACCATTAAAATCAATGAGATGCACCTCTAATGACAACTTTTTCACACCATCGATGGTAGGACGAACGCCTAAATTAGCCACGCCATTCAAGCCGTCTAATTTTACTGCATATACGCCAGTTAAGGCAGGCCGCTCATGCCGCAGGAGTACATTCGCCGTAGGAAAACCTAGCTGTCGTCCACGCTTTGCCCCATGCACGACTTTACCACTCATGCTATATGGCCTACCCAATAGCAACGCGACTTCTTGCAGATTACCAGCGGCCAAAGCAGAGCGCACGCGCGTACTCGAAACGCGGCTAGGCGCGGCATTGTCAATGGCTAAATCAACTTGCGGTAGACTGACTAAATTAAATTTAGCTTCTACAAAATCAATAATTGAGCCGCTACGCATCGCACCAAATCTAAAATCTTCGCCCACTAAAATCGCTTGAGCATTCAGTGCATTACGCAAAATAGTTTGCATAAACTCATCTGAAGTGACTTTAGCAAAACTGCGATCAAATCGACAGACATAGACGCGTTCAACCCCAGTCGCAGCAAAATATTCTAACTTTTCACGTATAGAGCAAAGCCGTGTGGGCGCACTTGCTGGAGTGAAAAACTCCCTTGGATGCGGCTCAAACGTCATCACCGCAGAAGTTAAATTAAGCGCTCGCGCCATTTCAATCAATTTTTTCAACAACGCCTGATGCCCGAGATGCATGCCATCAAAATTACCGATGGCGATGGCGCAAGCTGATTGCAAGCTGGTTGGGATGTGTCGAAACACCTGCATTAGCGCTCAACTCTACGCATGTAATGGCGCGGCTTAAAGCCAAGCAACATCAAGGTTGCAAAATAACTCACGCCACCCAATACAACCAAGCCAGTGAGATAACCAAGCCGCTTCATTAAGCCAAAAGTTAACCACGCGCTGGTATCGCCCATTGCAAAATACAGCGCAATACCCATTACACCCAGCGCAACAAAGAGTTTAAGCAGAAAAACAAACCAGCCAGGCTGCGGCTGATAGATATTGGTTTTTTGCAAATAATAATAAAGTAATGAGGCGTTCATGCAAGCGCCTAAACCAATAGCCAATGCCAAACCTGCATGTCGCAAAGGCGTCATAAATACAAAGACAACATTCATCAACTGCGTAGCAACTAGGGTAAAGATAGCAATCTTAACGGGCGTTTTTATGTTTTGTCGCGCATAAAAGCCTGGCGCTAATATTTTAACTAAAATCAGACCTATCAAGCCCACGCTATAGGCCACAAGCGCTTGCTGCGTCATCGCAACGTCTAATGCAGAAAATTTTCCGTAATGGAATAATGCTGTTACCAAAGGTCGCGCCATTATCGCTAAGGCTAGCGCAGCAGGCGCAGCTAGTATAAAGGTTAAACGCAAACCCCAATCAAGCAATTGTGAGTATTCACTTTCATCCTTACCCGCATAGGCCTTAGATAAACTCGGTAATAATATTGTGCCCAATGCCACACCTAATACACCAGTCGGAAACTCCATCAACCGGTCTGCATAGTAAAGCCAACTCACACTACCTGTAGCTAAAAATGAGGCAAATATCGTGTTGGTAATCATAGAAATCTGCGCTACAGAAACGCCTAAAATTGCAGGGCCCATTAATTTTATTATGCGCCAAACACCATCATCGTCTTGGTGAAGATCGAACCTCGGTAATAAGCCGATTTGCTTTAAGAATGGTATTTGAAACGCCAACTGCAAAAATCCACCGAAAAATACCGCCCAAGCCAGTACTTTAATCGGCTCGGCGAAATGATCTGCAAAAAACAACACCGCAACAATCATAGATACATTGAGCCACACTGGCGTAAATGCTGGGATTCCGAATTTATTGTAGGTATTGAGTACGCCGCCAGCCATTGAAACTAGCGAAATAAAGAAAATGTAAGGGAAGGTGATGCGCAGCAATTCAACCGTTAGCTGCAATTTTGGTTGGTCTGCCGTAAAACCAGGTGCAATTAACGCCACAATCCACGGCGCAGCTAACATGCCCAATAACGTGACCACCACTAAAATCAAACCCAGCCAAGTAGCAACGCGACTGATTAAATGGTGTGTTTCATCAAAACTACGCTGACTTTTATACTCTGCTAAAATTGGTACAAAGGCTTGGCTAAACGCACCTTCAGCAGACACGCGGCGCAATAAATTAGGGATTTTGAACGCGACAATAAAAGCATCGCTTAACATGCCAGCACCAAATACCCGTGCAATAAGCGTATCACGCACAAAACCTAATATGCGCGAGACAAATGTCATGCTGCCAACTTTGGCCAGCGCTTTAAGTAGATTCATGGTTTTTATTCATGGAGTTTTAATAAGTGCATGTGCTGTTTGTAAAGAATACGATATTAAATGTGGTCAAAATCCAGTCAGAAGCGGATTTTAACATGCTAGTTGTACTCAAGCGATAAATGCACATGATATTTACTTACTATTAACTTGCAATATCTTTATAAAATAGCTATTATTATGGGCTTCGTATTTTGAATAGCTCTTAGGAAAATCACAGATGGCAAATACCGCACAAGCAAGAAAACGTGCTCGTCAAGCAGTTAAGCAACGCGCGCACAATGCAAGTTTGCGTTCTACTTTGCGTACCGCGATTAAAAAAATCATTAAAGCAGTAGAAGCTGGCGATAAAGCCGCAGCTACAGTAGCATACAGCGAAAACGTGAGCGTGATTGACCGCATAGCGGACAAACAAATCATTCATAAAAATAAAGCTTCACGTCATAAAAGCCGCTTAAACGCTGCTATTAAGGCAATGGCATAACGCTTAGCTTTAAAAAGTAATCAATAATAAAAAAGCCGAATATTAATTCGGCTTTTTTATTGCTCAGATTTTACTTACAATTTAAAACAGTAAAAGCTAGGAGCATCTAATATTAGTTACCAATTTTTAAATCTGCACGCACTTGCATGGCCTGTTTAATCGCCTCATCACGACTCGCGTTAATCACGGTAAAGTGACCCATTTTACGACCTGCTCTCGCTTGCTGCTTACCGTATAAGTGCATTTTAAGTTGTGCATTATTAAAAGCATGTTGCCATGCGGGTTCTAGTTGCGCTTGCGTTTCAGTATCCACAGGCCAAATATCCCCAAGTATATTCACCATTACGGCAGGGCTATGCTGACGACTACTGCCTAATGGCAGACCAGTCATTACTCGGACTTGTTGCTCAAACTGGTTAGTGATGCATGCATCAATCGTGTAATGACCAGAATTGTGCGGACGTGGTGCCATTTCGTTGACCAATAGCTCGCCATTACATATGAAAAACTCCACACCAATTACGCCAGTGTAATCAAGCTTTTCTGCAACCATAATCGCCAATTTCTGGGCCTGATAGTTAATGGTGTCGCTGCCACGCGCAGGGACAATAGAAACGTCTAATATACCGTTGAGATGGCTATTCTCTGAGGTTGGGAACGTTGCTACATTGCCACGAGCATCTCTAGCCAACACCACTGAAACTTCATAATCGAGCTTGAGCATTTTTTCAAGTACACACTCTTCACGCTCAAATTGTTTAAAGGCAAATTGCGCTTCATGCTGATTTTTAACTCTGGCCTGACCTTTACCATCGTAACCAAATCGCGCTACTTTTAATATGGCGGGATAAATATCACTGTCATCATTAGGTAAATCTTCAACCTCATTAATGACTTCATACGGTGCAACTGGTAAGCCAGCCTGTTTTAGAAAGTTTTTCTCGCTAACTCTATGTTGTGCAATCGCCACACTATAAGCACTTGGACGCACAGGTGTAGTTTCTGCTAAAAATGATAAGGAATCAGCCGGCACATTTTCAAATTCGGTGGTAATTGCAGCACAGCTACTGGCTAGTGCAGCTAATGCGGCTTTGTCGTCAAAGGCTGCACAAATATGTAAATCCGCAATTTTTCCAGCAGGACTATTCGCATCAGGGTCTAGCACGGTCACTCTATAACCCATCTCATGGGCTGCGATTACAAAAAAGCGGCCAAGTTGACCACCGCCCAACATACCCAACATGGCTGGCGGCAATATGGCTAGGTGGCTTTCACCATTATGTTCACTGCTGTTATTATTCATGTCGTTATAAAATTTACTTTAAGATTATGATTGGCGATTAAATACGTAATGATTGCCTATTAAGGCTTGTCGGTCAGTGCCATCAACTGCACTTTATCAGCCTGTTTAGCCCGAAACTCGCTTAACTTCTGCGTTAACTCCGCGTCATTAAGAGCCAATATAGACGCCGCGAATAAGCCAGCATTAGCTGCGCCGGCTTCGCCAATGGCAAAAGTAGCCACTGGAATACCTTTAGGCATTTGCACAATAGACAGCAAGGAGTCTTGGCCTTGTAAATGTTTAGACGGCACTGGCACACCCAAAACGGGCAAAATTGTTTTTGCCGCTACCATACCCGGCAAATGTGCTGCGCCACCAGCACCCGCAATAATCACTTGATAACCTTTTTTAGCGGCATTTTCAGCAAAACTAAACATTAAATCTGGGGTACGGTGTGCTGAAACCACTTCTGCAGTATAGGAGATATTAAAATCAGCGAGCATTTGTGCAGCCGCTTTCATAATAGGCCAATCGCTATCTGAACCCATAATAATGGCGACTAATGGTTGTTTTTCCATTTGCATTCCTTTTATTTTTCTATTTTCAAACTCAAAGCAACACTAAATTATCTCTATGTATGAGCTCTGACTCTTCTACATAGCCTAATATTTTTTCAATCTGCGCGCTTGGTTGACGCATGATACGCAAAGCTTCACTGGCCGAGTAATTCACTAAACCGCGAGCGATTTCTATGCCAGCGGCATCACAGCATGCCACCACTTCGCCCCGCTCAAAATTACCTTCAACAGCAATCACGCCAATCGGCAATAAGCTTTTACCATCTTGTTTGATGACTTTTACCGCGCCTGTATCTAAAGTTAACTTGCCGCGAAGTTGCAGGTGATCTGCCAGCCATTGTTTACGTGCCGTGGTTTTCATTTCAGTCGTTTGTAGATGCGTACCAATGACTTCGCCAGCAGCTAGGCGGACTAAGACATTTTTTTCGCGACCAGAGGCAATCACCGTATTTGCACCACTACGCGCGGCGCGTTTAGCCGCCAGTATTTTGGTAAGCATACCGCCAGTACCTACATCACTACCTGCTCCACCAGCCATTTTTTCTAGGGCAACATCGCCTGCTGTGGCGTGCTGTATGAACCTTGCATCACTGTCTTTACGTGGATCGGCAGAGTACAAACCTTGCTGATCCGTTAAAATAAGCAAGGCATCAGCTTCTATCAAATTAGCCACCAACGAACCTAATGTGTCATTATCGCCAAATCGAATTTCATCCGTCACAACCGTATCATTCTCATTAATGATTGGAATGACTTTTAAATCTAACAAAGTACGTAATGTGCTACGGGCATTGAGGTAACGCTTTCTATCGGCCAAATCATCATGCGTAAGAAGCACCTGTGCGGTGTGCAATTGGTGCTGGCTGAAGCAACTTTCATACATTTGCACCAAGCCCATTTGACCTACCGCTGCAGCAGCTTGTAATTCATTCACGGCAGTTGGGCGTTTTTTCCAACCTAGCCGTTGCATTCCTTCAGCAACCGCACCACTAGAAACCAATACAATTTGCCTACCTTGTTGTACTAAAACGGCAATTTGGGCAGCCCATTCAGCAATCGCAACTTGATCCAATCCGTTGCCGTTATTAGTCACTAGGCTTGAACCCACTTTAACAACGATTACTTTGGCATCAAGGACTAAAGATTTCATCTTAAACTTTAATTAACTGATGATTAATTATCTGAAACTTCATTGCCAGCTTCGCTACTCGCTGAATCACTCGATACGTTAGCTTTAACCATAGGATTTTTAGCAACCGAACTCTCATTAATCAAACCAGTATCTAACAGAGCATCTTCTTCCAAATGTTTGTTTTCTTCAATGTGCTGCATGATGGCATAAGTAAGCTCTTTACAGCCGATACCGCTAATGGCTGAGATAGAAAATACCCGACCTTTCCAGCCGTAGTCTTTAACGAATTGTTTTACCACTTCTTGCGCATCTGGCAGCATGTCGATTTTATTCAACACCAACCAGCGCGGCTTATCATAAAGCGATTCATCGTACTTCTTAAGCTCTTCAACAATTGCTTTAGCTTCATGTACAGGGTCTACAGCATCATCAAATGGTGCAATATCAACAATATGCAACAATAATGAAGTGCGTTGTAAATGGCGTAAAAATTGGTGCCCAAGCCCAGCGCCTTCAGCGGCACCTTCGATAATGCCTGGAATATCAGCAATCACAAAGCTACGCTCCGTATCAACCCGCACCACACCCAAATTAGGATGCAAAGTGGTAAACGGGTAGTCTGCCACCTTTGGTTTGGCAGCAGAAACAGAGCGAATAAAGGTAGACTTACCAGCATTAGGCATACCCAGCAAGCCGACGTCAGCCAACACTTTAAGCTCTAGATAAAACTCAAACTCTTCACCAGGATCACCCTTGGTACATTGGCGTGGCGCACGATTTAAGCTGGACTTAAAATGCACATTACCCAAACCGCCTTTGCCACCAGTGGCCATTTGTGCACGTTGACCATGCTCACTCAAATCTACGAGCAATTGTTCGGTAGCTTTATCTGAAATTACAGTACCTACTGGCACACGCAAAATCATATCATCACCTTTAGCGCCGTAACATTCAGCACTTCGGCCATTTTCGCCGCGCTGCGCTCTGAAGGTACGGGTGTAGCGATAATCCACCAAGGTATTGATATTACGATCAGCCTCTATAGTGATAGATCCGCCGCGACCGCCATCACCGCCGCTTGGGCCGCCTAAAGGCTCGTATTTTTCACGACGAAATGTAGCAACACCGTTGCCTCCATCGCCCGCATATACTTTAATCGTTGCTTCGTCTATAAATTTCATGTGTAGAGTTTACCAAATAAAAAAGCCCCATCAAACGATGAGGCTTTAATAAAGTCAAATTAACTTAAGCTGTAACAATAATGCTTACAGTATGGCGCCTTAACGCACCTTTAATAGCGAAAGACACTTTACCGTGTGCTTTTGCATATAAAGTATGATCTTTACCCATACCAACATTTTCACCAGCGTGCATTTTTGTACCGCGCTGACGCACGATAATGCTACCAGCATTTACAACAGTTTCACCAAAGGCTTTAACACCTAGTCGTTGTGCGTGTGAATCGCGGCCGTTACGTGAACTACCGCCTGCTTTTTTGTGTGCCATTTTTCTCTAATCCTTAAACTTGAGTAACTGTTAATTAGCGCTAGCTAATTAAGCAGCGATTGTTTCAATTTTAATTTCAGTAAAACTTTGGCGATGGCCTTGTGTTTTACGATAATGTTTACGACGACGGAATTTGAAAATCATCACTTTATCGCCACGACCATGTGAAAGCACAGTGGCTTTAACAGTTGCGCCTTTAATGATGGGTGAACCAATCGTTGTTTTTTCACCGTCAGATACCATTAGAATTTGATCTAGCGTAACAATACCGCCAACTTCAACTTCAAGTTTCTCAACTTTTAATCTTTCGCCTGCAATTACGCGATATTGCTTACCACCAGTTTTGATTACTGCATACATGATTGAGCCTTAAATTACGCCTTCTAAAGAACTGGGCATTATACGCACATAATGTAGCAAAGCAAACATGATTTTCATGAACAGAAATGTAATTGGGGGTTAATCATAGCTTTCACCTCTCCAATCATCAATGGGCGCTTATATCTATGAACCATTCTATGACAATTTGAGCAGACTGGCACAACGTTCAACAACGCCACCTCTATCGTCCTCACAAATTCAGACTCATCAAACATAAAGATTGGTTTTTGATGATGTATTTCTATAAAACCCTTCCCGTGCTCACCAAAAAAATCTTCATAATCAAAACAGCAGGCACTGCATTTAATCCGCCCATTAATTGTGTGCTTTTCTACGGCTAAATTTCGCAATTGAGAAGATCGACCATAAATCTTACCCTGCCTATACTTAACATCTCCTTCGTAAATTAAGAAGTTTTCATCAAATACGCCGACATCAATACGTTTGTATTTTTGTTTAGGAATAAGCAGTAAATTAGCCTCAATATCTTCAGCGCTAAAGTTATTGGTGAGCAAATACCGCACCCAATCAAGATTCTCACTTAAATATTGCTTACCTTTATCCGTAATAGTAAACAACCCATCCCTTTTACCAGCAGCCTTTATATATGTAGCATAACCATCGCGCTCCAATGTGTCATGAGATTATAAACTACTCGGCCGCAAGCGACCGAGTTTTAGAACAAACCCAACTGTTGGCTACTTTTCTCACCTTTGCTCATTTCTGCAAGCTGATTTTGAACATACTTTCTTATCACTTCTTCGTTCGCATTGCCTATCGTTTCT
>CAINBI010000164.1 GCA_903846555.1 uncultured Pseudomonadota bacterium | reverse complement strand
GCTCTATCTCTGATAACGATAGCCCATCGCGGTAATACATACGTCGAATTATTCCCAAATCTTTCATGGTGATCATCTCCTGTTAATCCTGCTCATTAAAAGAGCAGGTAGGTTAATCACTCTGGGTAATTTTAGGCGCGTACTAGTGGCATATTTCGGGTAGTTTTAATTGCGTACCAACATCAATGAACCTAAAAGATATACACTGGGTTATCGTGGGTGGAGAGTCCGGCCATAAGGCACGCCCCATGTTGCATGAGTGGGCTGTCAACGTGCAACAGGAATCAGAAAAAGCCGGAGCGGCTTTTTTCTTCAAGCAATGGGGTGGCTGGGGTGCCGATGGAGTGAAACGCAATAAAAAATACAACGGCCGCGAACTCAATGGTCGCACTTGGGATAGCTACCCAAAGCCGATCAAACTGCATCCTAGAGAAAACATGCAGCAATCCATGAGTTTCTAAGGGTATCCGTAAAGTTTTGTGTATTAGCGTATTTTCTGCAGAATATTGAAAGCTACCTACAAATGGACAGTAGTCGCATCCGCACAAAGTGCCATTTTTTCTAGATTTTGCATGAGGGCAACTCCACCATGTCCCATACATAGCTCATTAGCTTTTTCTTCTAGGCTAGCTGTTGTTGTTTTTGAGCATGCTGAAGAAATTAAAATGACACCAAATAACACCAATATTTTTCTCATATTATGAATACCCCCTATGAAAACATTGTAGATTGACTCAACTTTAGTGCAGTGAAGCCACACCTGCAGCCAGACGAATAAAAAAATCTTTATTTAGGATTTGTAGATGTTATCCGATAAAGCGTAGTTCTTGACACACCAAGCTGCCTGGCAATTTCACTCACAGGCATGTCATGTGCTTTAATCAGTGATTTAGCCATCGCAATTTCACCTTCAGACAATTTAGGTGGACGACCACCCAATTTACCCCGCACTCTGGCCGCCTCCATGCCAGCCATAGTGCGCTCTCTAATAATATTACGCTCAAACTCTGCCAAGGCTGCAAACAGGTGGAATACAAATCGACCCGTTGATGTCAAGGTGTCAATTTTTTCAGTCAAGCTTTCAAAGCCGATACCTTTAGCTTCTAATTCGTTGACGATCTTAACTAAGTCAGTAAGGCTTCGGCCGAGGCGATCTAAACGCCAAACTGTCAGGGTATCCCCTGCCCTAAGTGATTTTAGGCAATTCTCAAGCTCTGGCCGCGCCTTGGTATTTTTACCACTGGCATATTCTTCGTAAATTTTTTCGCACTTAGCCAGGTTAAGTGCGTCTGTCTGTAAGTGCAGATTTTGATCGTCCGTTGAGACGCGTGCGTAGCCTATTTTCATGTTAATGGAAGTATGCGTAATCTGGTTCTACTTGGCTCAATAGTGACTAAGGCCCCTTGTGCTAACTCATCTTTGACTTGCCATAATGCAGAAAGCACCATAGTTCCGACGACCTCAGGGCGAGTGTCATCTGCACGAATTTGAATGACGCTAGGTTTATTAAGGTGAGAAGCGGCTAATATTGCACCAAAATCCAAATCATTAGTAAATACAATATAGGCATGCTTTCTAGCATACTCAAAAATTTCATGGTCAGGAGCATTGCCCTTGCCCACTTCCGACCAATGCGTGGCTTGCAAATCAACATTTAAAAAGAACTGAACCCAGCGAGGTGCCAAATTCATATCAATGAGAATTTTCATGCGACAGCTAATTCAATCTCACGTTCTTCTGAGCGCCATGCTGCATAGCGCAGGGCTTGTGTAATATCGCCTTTCTCTAAATAAGGAAAATCATGCAAAATCTCATCAACACTTAAACCTGCACTAATTTGACCCACTATCATTCCGACGGTAACGCGCAACCCTCTGATACAAGGCTTACCGCCCATAATGCTAGGTTCTTGCGTAATTCTTTCTAAATTTAACATTTTGTTACTCCTTAAATACACTGTTACGAAACGCATTTTTCGCACTTAGCTAAGTTAAGTGCACTCCTGTAGGCGAGATTTTGATCGTCCATTGATCACCGCTCATACTGGAACAGCTTCCGCAAGCACTTGGTCTCGAAATCTCTGAGAGAGCCCATTAGGCGTTAATAAATCAACTTGGATGCCAAGCAAAGCTTCCAAGTCATAATGCAACCCACCAAGATCAAATAGCGTAGTGCCGGGTAAGGTATCTACTAGTAAATCAAGGTCACTTTCGTCTGTATCGTCACCATGAAGGACTGATCCAAATACGCGTGCATTACTTACGTGGTGAGAAAGTACAACTTGGCGAACAGCTTCGCGGTGTAAGTTAAGTGCTTCTGAAGGTCTCATATTGAACATCCATTTTCAGTTAAGGTCATCGGAAAAATAGTTTTTTCTCATATGGGTTGTGCATCGGTAATAATCTGGTTGCAAAACTTAAATTCAATACATTTTAGTTACATTGAATTAGTTACAAGATTATGTTACAGTATTTTCAGGTTTAAGGCGAATTTTAGCCTCTTCCAATATGAAATGAGTCTGAAAGTGTTATGTATTTCCACCAAGAAATGCGTCTGAATTGAATAGATAAGTTCTAAATCGGTCATGATGCGAGGCATGGTGATCAATATGGAAGAAGCGAAGTTGCAG
>CAINBI010000163.1 GCA_903846555.1 uncultured Pseudomonadota bacterium | reverse complement strand
TGCAAGAAATACACTTGGCCGCCGCGCTTGAATTCGCGCATAGCCGCTTCACGAATGATGCCTTCAGAATAATCAGTATGGAAAGTTTTGATGCTTAAGCGTTTTAGCGGTGGCGTGCTGATAATAGAAAACTCGCGCAAGCCTTCCATTGCCATGCTCAAAGTACGCGGTATCGGCGTAGCGGTCAGCGTCAGAATGTCGACTTCTGCACGTAAGGCTTTGAGTTGTTCTTTTTGACGTACACCAAAACGATGTTCTTCATCTAGCACCACTAATCCTAGGTTTTTAAACTTCACATCTTTTTGTATCAAACGATGCGTACCGATAATAATGTCGATTTGTCCTGCTTCTAAACCAGCCAAAGCTTCTTTTTGTTCTTTGGCGGTTCTAAAGCGCGAGATTTCCGCAATTTTAATTGGCCAATCTGCAAAGCGATCTTTAAAGTTATTAAAATGTTGCTCAGCCAGCAACGTGGTTGGCACCAGCACCGCCACTTGCCTGCCGCCCATTACCGCGACAAAAGCGGCGCGTAAGGCCACTTCCGTTTTACCAAAGCCCACATCACCGCAGACTAGCCTATCCATAGGGCGGCCTGATTGCATATCTTTGATGACGTTTTCAATGGCTTCTAACTGATCTGGCGTTTCTTCAAACGGAAAGCCTTCACAGAACGATTCATAATCGTGCAAACTTAAAGTAAACGCATGACCACGGCGCGAGGCACGTTGTGCGTATAAATTCAATAATTCAGCGGCGGTATCGCGAATTTGTTTGAGGGCTTTTTTCTTGGCTTTTTCCCAATTGCCACTGCCTAAACGATGTAGCGGCGCTGATTCTGGCGGGCCGCCTGAATAACGTGAGATTAAAAATAGCTGCGAAACGGGCACATAAAGCTTATCGTCACCATAATATTCCAGCAGTAAAAGCTCGGTTTCGCCTTCGCCAAAATCTAAATTCACCAAACCTTTATAACGGCCAACACCGTGTTGCTCATGCACCACAGGGTCATCCATACGTAGCTCAGATAAATCTTTAAGCATACCTTCGGTGCTGCGCGCTTTTTCTTTTTCACGGCGACGTTGTTGGCGCACGGTGGCAGCGTAAAGCTCGGCTTCGGTGATAATGGAGAAAGAGTCGTTAGTATTTTGTCCTTCGACAAGCTCAGGACGAACGGTGTTAATTAGTTCCCGTTCGTGGTGAGCCTGTCGAACCATAAGTTGCTTGCTAAAGCCATGATGCAAAGGTGAAACGCCCAGCATCACTTTTTCTTTAGAATCAATAAATTCAGCCCAAGTTTCTATCATGGCGGGTTTAATGCCGTGGTCTGCAAACAATTGCGAGATGGTTTCGCGGCGGCCTAGGCTTTCGGCGGCAATTAAAATACGTCCAGAAAAGTCGGCGATATAAGCTTGCAGTTTGTGCAATGGCTGGTCGGCACGGCGTTCAATATCCAGCGCTGGCAGGCCAGTAGACTGGCTATTGGTGCTTAATGATAAGCGGCTAAATTGATGCGTGGCGCTGAAAAAATCTTCTGTTTTAATGATTAATTTTTCTGGTATCACTAAGGGGCGTTCAGCATCGTGCGCCAAATTACGATAACGCGATTGCGCTTCACGCCAAAATTGTTGTGCGCTGTGGTCTAAATCGCCATGCAAACACAGTAAACAATCCGCTGGCAGATAATCTAGAAAGGTCGCAGTTTGCTCAAAAAATAAGGGTAAATACCATTCAATACCACCAGTGGCAATGCCTTTACTCACATCTTTATAAATCTTCGCGCGTTGCGGATCGCCTTCAAAAGTCTCTCTAAATTGACCTCTAAATTGCGCAATGCCGCTTTCATCCAACGGAAACTCACGCGCGGGCAATAACCTGATTTCTGGCACTGGATAAAGGCTACGCTGGGTATCCACATCAAAAGTACGTATCGATTCAATCTCGTTATCAAACAAATCAATGCGGTAGGGCAGCGCAGAACCCATAGGGAATAAATCGACCAAACCGCCGCGCACACTGAACTCACCATGCGAAATGACTTGGCTTACATGATGATAACCAGCCTCGGCACATTGGCGGCGTAGCGCTTCTGTGTCTAATATTTGACCCTTTTTAAGCATGAAAGTATTCGCGCTTAAATAGGCTTTTGGGCTTAACCGAATCAGCGCCGTAGAAAGCGGCACAATAATCACATCGCAAGCATTTTGGCTAATTAAGTAAAGCGTAGTGAGTCGATCTGAGATTAAATCTGGATGCGGCGAAAACTGGTCATAAGGTAAGGTTTCCCAGTCTGGCAATAAATTAACTGTAAGCGTAGGCGCAAAGTAGGGGATTTCTTCCAGCAAACGCTGTGCATCAAAAGCGTTAGCAGTGATGATTACTAGCGGTTTTGCTGGGTTGGTAGATTTAAGTTTAAGCGCTAACGCTGCCAGTGCTAAGCCATCTTCACCGTTGGTAGAAAGCTCAATGCGGTTTAATTGACCTGTTTTTGGAATAGGCAATGAAGTTTGCGTCATAGGTGAAATTTAGCGGGTATTTTATGGCGATGGTGGATTTTTGAGAGGATACCCCCAAAGACTTTCATCTTTGAGGGATACCTTACGACATTTAAGTCTTATTATAGCAACGTGCCCCATTCCGAAGGATTACGCTGTTAGTATGATAGCACTAAAAAAATGACTCGGGAGTTTTTATGGCGCTAGTTTTTGGTTTGGATATTGGTATTGCATCTATTGGCTGGGCGGCGATAGATGAAGAGCAAGAAATACCATTGTTGGGCGTAGGTTCACGCATTTTTGTATCGGCTGAGGTGCCGAAAACAGGGGAATCGCTAGCCCTGCCACGCAGGCTGGCGCGTGGAATGCGCCGTAGAATCCGTAGGCGAGCGCACCGCATGTGGCGCATACGGAAACTATTCTTGCGTGATGGTTTGGCCGATGATGCGGCGCTTGCAGATTTACATGAAACCACAGCGGATGATTTAACGCCTTGGTTACTCCGCGCGGATGGCTTGAATGCTAAGTTAAATCAGCGCGATTGGGCGAGAGTGCTTTTGCATATTGCCAAACATCGTGGCTTTAAATCTAACCGTAAAAGTGAAGCAGGCGATAAAGAAGGTGGAAAATTGCTCATGGGGGTGACTGGCAACGCCAAGCTCTTAAAAGAAAAAAACTATCGCACCATTGGTGAAATGGTGTGGAAAGATGAGAAGTTTGCTGTGCATAAGCGTAATAAAGGGGGTGATTACAGCCACACCGTAGCGCGAGATGATTTGCTATTAGAAATAACCGCCTTGTTTGAAGCTCAGAGGCGCTTTGGGCATGGCAATGCGTCTGAAGTATTTGAAATTGAATATACCAAAATATTTGCCTCGCAACGCCCAGTAGATGATGGTGAGATTGCAGATATGGTGGGCGTGTGTACGTTTGAGTTGGGCGAAAAGCGTGCGGCAAAAGCAACACATAGCGCTGAGCGCTTTGTATTGCTGTCACGTTTGAATAATTTGATGTTGATTGAGGCAGGTGAGCGCCGTATATTAGATGCAGAACAACGAAAAGTCATTGAAACGATGGCCTACAAGTCAACGGCAGTTAAGTACAAGCAGATTCGCAAAGCACTGGATTTACCTGAGGCTATTCGGTTCAATCTGGTGCAATACAAAAGCGGTGAAATTGATAAGACAGAAGACATTATTTTTGCTGAACTCAAGGCATACCACAAAATGCGTTTGGCGATTACTAACGCTTGTGGTGAGTTGGCGTGGGGCAATCTCACCAGTCAGCCTGATAAGCTAGATGCTATTGCTACTGCGCTAACATGGTATAAAAGCGACGACAAAATTCGTGAAATTTTAGCGCCTGAACAGTTGGAGCCAGCCTTGTTAGATGCCGTGCTGGCACTGTCGTTTGATAAAGCCGTGGCGTTGTCACTTAAAGCCTTGCGCAATATCAATCCATTTTTAGCGCAAGGTTTGCGTTATGACGAAGCTTGCACTGAAGCGGGTTATGATCACTCAGTGCCTACCGAAGCGCGACCGCAGCAATTTTTACCCATTATTGACGTTGACGAAGTACGCAATCCAGTCGTGCTGCGTGCGCTAACCCAAGCACGTAAAGTGATTAACGCCATGATTCGCCGTTATGGCAGCCCTGCACAAATCAACATTGAGTTGGCGCGTGAGTTATCGCAACCGTACAGCGAGCGTAAAGATATTGAGGGTAAGCAAAAAGAATTTCAGGCTGAAAAGGAGCGCACAGTTAAGCAATTTAACGACACATTTGGACGCGACCCACGCGGAGATGAATTTACTAAATTTAGACTATGGCGTGAGTACAATTACTGTGCTTATAGCGGTGTTTATTTAGAGCCATCACGCTTGCTAGAAGAAGGTTATGCCGAGATTGACCATATTTTGCCGTATAGCCGCAGTATGGATGACAGCTTGAACAACAAAGTATTATGTACCAGTAAAGCCAATCGAGATAAAGGCAATAAAACACCGTATGAATATCTAAACGGCGCATCACTAAGCCCGCAATGGCATCAATATAAAGTGCGAATTGAAACGCACAAAGCCTTTAGGCAAGCTAAGCGCAATCGTTTACTACGGGTAGATTTTGATGAAACTGCCGAGCAAGAATTCCGTGAGCGTAACTTGAATGACACACGCTATATTGCACGTTTTTTGCAAGAGTTCTTAAAGTTAAATTTACAGTTTTCACCAAGTGACAATAAGATAAAAGTACAAACGCGCAATGGCGCGGTAACTTCGTTTTTACGCGCACATTGGGGCTTGCTTAAAGTGCGCGCTGATGGTGATTTGCATCATGCGCTAGATGCCGCCGTGGTAGCTTGTACCACGCAAGCTTTTGTAAAACGTATATCTGATTATTCACGTCAAAAAGAGTTGTGGGCTAGTGATAAAAAATCTGGCGATAACAGCCGAAATTTAGAGATTGTCGATACCGATACGGGTGAAATTACCGCGACTAACTACCAGCAAAAAAATGCTAAAGACTTTCCTATTCCTTGGCTGGGTTTTAGAGCAGATCTTAAAGATGCGCTGACTGAAGTATTTGTTTCTCGTGCGCCTACGCGTAAGGCAACAGGCGGTGTGCATGATGAAAAAATTCGTTCAACCAAGCGCATGACTGGTGAAAAGCCAGTGACAACCAGTAAAACTAAATTGCAAGATTTAACTTTGGCAAGTTTAGAAAACATCCCAGACAAACTCACGCGCAACGCCAATTTATACCAAGCTTTGAAAAAGAGAATAGAGGCGGGCGGCAAAGAGCCTTTTGCCCAAGCTTTTTACTTAGGCAAAAATGGCGAAGAGGATGACGCAGCAGATGGCCGTTTAATCAAAGCCATTAAGCTAGAGCGCACCACCAAAACTGGCGTGTTAGTACGCGGCGGTTTGGCTGATAACGGTGAAATGTTGCGCGTGGATGTGTTTACCAAGACAGGTAAATTTTACTTAGTGCCTATCTACTTGGCAGACCGCGTGGGTGGTGTGTTGCCAAATAAAGCAATTCGAGCGGCAACGCTGGAGCAAGACTGGCCGGAGATGGATGAAACTTATGCGTTTGCGTTTAGCCTTTGTAATAATGATTTGATTTTGATTAGCGATAAAGATGGTGGGGATGGAGCGTTTTTGCGAGGTTACTTTAAGGGTGCGCATCGTGGAACTGGGGCGATAAATATTGAAGGGCATGATAGATCTTGGAAAAAAGAAGGTATTGGCGTTCAAAGGCTTGCGGCTTTTAAAAAGTTACAAGTGGATGTGCTAGGCAATGTATTTGAAGTGAAAAAGGAACTGCGTCATGACTTGGCAGAATCTCCTGATTAGCCGCCCTGCGCGGCTATCGCTTAAAAATCGCCAACTGCGTTGTGAGCAAGAAACTGGCGAGGTGAGTTTAGCCTTAGAGGATATTGCCAGCGTGGTGCTGGAATCACCTCAAATTACCCTGACCAGTGCTTTAATGGCGGCTTGTGCCGAAGAGAATATCGCCATTATTACTTGTGACGAAACACATACGCCCAACGGTTTGCTCACCAGTTTTTTACCGCATAGTCGCCAAGCGGGCATGTTGCGTGCCCAGATTGCATGGTCTAAGCCTTTTACCAAGCGCCTGTGGCAATTGATTGTGAAGCAAAAAATTGTCAATCAAGCCGCTACCTTA
>CAINBI010000162.1 GCA_903846555.1 uncultured Pseudomonadota bacterium | reverse complement strand
ATTTCACTGGGTGAAACAATACAAAAGATCAATGGTAAAGATGTTGTAACATGGCAAGATGCGCGCTGGCTTTTACTCAATGAATCTTTAAAAAATAAAAATGTGGAGATTCAGGCTGTCAATACGAAGCAAGAAATCCACATACATCAACTTAATATTTCTAACATTAAATTTGATGATGCAAGTAAAGATATATTAACGTTATTAGGCTTAACGCAATTTCAACTGGATGTCCCAGCTCGTATTGGTGAGGTTTTGAAAAATAGTCCAGCAGACTTAGCTGGTTTAGTTAGTGGCGATTTGGTGCTTATTGTTAATCAAAACCATGTAAAGAATTGGGAAGATTTTGTGAGGGAAATCAGGCGGAATCCTAATCGCCCATTAGAGCTTATGGTTAAACGCAATGCACAAGAAATCAAGCTTACGGTAAGACCGGAGCCTGTTATCGAGAATGATAAAACCGTTGGGCGCATTGGTGCTGCATTTAAAATAGAGCAAGGTGAATTGGATAAGCGGTTCGTGACTACCTATTATTCACCGTTAAAAGCCTTGGTAAAGGCGACTGAAAAAACTTGGGAAACTTCAATTTTCAGCTTGAAAATGTTAGGCAATATGGTCACTGGCCAAATTTCCTGGAAGGGTATGAGAGGGCCAGTCACTATCGCTAGCTACGCAGGACAAAGTGCGGGCATGGGCATCAAGGCGTTTATTGGCTTCTTAGCGCTAATTAGTATTAGCATCGGCGTGCTCAATCTCTTGCCTATACCAGTATTAGATGGCGGCCATTTCATGTATTATGTGGTAGAAATTTTCACAGGCAAACCTGTATCCGAAGCGGTAGTGATTGTTGGACAAAGAATAGGTTTTTTTATTTTGGGTTCTATGATGACATTAGCGCTATATAACGATATAAACCGATTGATAACAGGCTGATTGAATGGTTATTCAAAACTTAAAATATTTTAAAAAAACAGGCGGCATGCTTGAGCGTCTAAAACTTAAATCAATGCTTATTTTGATTTCAAGTTTATATGCAAGCTCAGCACTCGCACTTGAACCATTTGTTGTCAAAGACATTCGTGTAGAAGGTATTCAGCGAACTGAAGCTGGTACAGTGTTCAGTTACCTCCCCGTTAAAGTAGGTGAGACCATGAATGATGAATTAGCCGCTCAGGCTATTAAGTCACTATATGGCACTGGATTTTTTAAGGATGTGCGTATTGAGGCTGAAAGTGATGTGTTGGTGGTTACTGTCCAAGAGCGCTCATCTATCGCACAAATTGAATTTAGTGGGAATAAATCATTCCCTACGGACAAAATGAAAGAAGGTCTCAAGCAAATCGGCATTGCTGAAGGACAGATTTTTGATAAGTCTCAACTGGATCGTGCTGAGCAGGAGGTTAAACGCCAATATTTATCTCAAGGTAAATATGGCGCTTCTGTTAAGGCCGTTGTTTCACCGCTTGAACGTAATCGCGTTGCGGTGAGGTTCGATATTGAAGAGGGCGCAGTTTCAAAAATTCGCAATATCAATATCGTTGGTAATCAAGCCTACACTATGGATGATTTGCGCGCGCAGTTCTTACTGACTACGCCCAATTGGATGAGCTGGTGGAACAAAGACGACCAATATTCAAAACAAAAACTCAATGCAGATTTAGAAACGCTTCGTTCTTTTTATATGAACCAAGGTTACCTAGAATTTAATATTGACTCAACACAAGTTGAGATTACCCCAGATAAAAAAGACATATACATCGCAATTAATGTGACTGAAGGTGAAAAATACACCATTTCAGAAGTGAAGTTAGCTGGTGAAACCATTGTGCCTGACACTGAATTACAGCAGCTAATTAGCTTGAAGGCGGGTGATACTTTTAGCCGCGAGGCCGTTACAAAATCAAGCAAAGCGATTAGTGATCGTTTAAGTAATGATGGCTATGCATTCGCCAATGTAAATCCAGTGCCTGAAGTAAATAAAGAGTTACATACAGCGGCATTTACTTTTTTTATTGATCCTGGCAAGCGCGTTTATGTGCGCCGCATTAATATTGTAGGTAATACTAGAACAAAAGATGAAGTGATTCGACGTGAAGTTCGTCAATTAGAGTCTTCTTGGTATGCCTCCAATAAAATCAATCGCTCAAAAGAGCGGTTGGTGCGTACAGACTTTTTCTCAGATGTTAACGTAGAAACGCCTGGTGTTCCAGGCACAGCTGATCAAGTGGATTTGAACATTAGCCTAGTAGAAAAATCTACAGGAAGCGTACAGTTTGGTGCAGGCTTGTCGAGTAGTGAAGGTGTGGTATTTGGTGTTACGGTAAACCAAAATAACTTCTTAGGCACAGGTAATCGTGTCAGTGCACAAGTGAATACTGGCAAAGTAAACACAGTTTACTCATTGTCTTATACTGATCCTTATTTCACGCCAGATGGCGTAAGTCGTGGTTTTGATATTTACCGACGTGATGTGGATACCAGCTCAACTAGTAGCAGTCCCTACAGCTCATCATCTTATGGTACGGGCGTTAGATTCGGCATTCCATTAAACGAACGAGATGGATTTAATTTTGGTCTGGCGGTTGATTTTACGAAGGTTAGCAATCTAACTAGTGAGAGTTCAGCCCAATATCTAGAATTTTGTAATCAGGCGTTTAGTTGTACTAGTAACTCTGTAGTGGCAACTGCAGGTTGGGCGCATGATACGCGCGACAATATTATGTATACTAATAATGGTGTGCTACAAAAGCTCAGTACTGAGATTTCCTTGCCAGTACTAGATTTACAGTATTATAAAATTCACTACAAGCACTCTTGGTTTAAGAATTTTTATAAAGACTTTACTTTTATGCTGAATGGTGAAATCGGTTACGCCGATTCGTACGGTAATCAACAATACCCGTTCTTCAAAAACTTTTTTATGGGTGGTGTAGGTTCTGTGCGTGGCTATGACAATGGATCATTAGGACCTAAAGAAACTAACACCAATGGAGTTGCATACGCCGTTGGCGGCACTCAAAGTTTATTAGGTAACGCTGAATTATTCTTTCCCATACCAGGTTTAAAAGATTCCAAGCAATTTAGGTTAAGTGCCTTTGTCGATGCTGGTAACGTGTATGGCGCCAGTGAAGGCTACAATTTAGCTGACTTACGTTATTCAACTGGTGTTGGTATCAGTTGGCTTTCACCTTTTGGCCCATTAAAACTTGTGTTTGCCAAGCCGTTAAATAGCCAAACTGGTGATAAGACGCAAGTCATGCAATTTCAACTTGGCTCACAGTTTTAGGGCTGAAATTTAATAAAATTAGTTTAAAATAGCAGCGTAAATATGGACAAGATTACGAGCTCGTCGTCTTATGGCATAATGCGTTAAGTAAATAGGTAGTCGTTATTAGGAGATTTTAATTGAGTAATATATTAAAGAATTTAGTTTTAGCCAGTTTCATGACTTTTGCTTTATCTACACAATCTGCGGAATTAAAAGTTGGCTACGTTCAGGTGGATAAGATCTTGCAAGAAGCACCACAAACTGCTGAAAGTGGCAAGAAACTAGAGCGCGAATTCAGCCCGCGCTCGCAAGAGTTGGACCGTATGTCTAAGCAAATTAAAGAGTTAGAAGCTGTGCTTGATAAGGATGGATTAACGATTACAGAAGCCGAGCGCCGCAATAAAGAGCGTGATGTACAAAATATCAAAATCGAGTTTCAGCGTAAACAGCGTGAATTACGTGAAGATATTAATCTACGTAAAAATGAGGAGCTTGGTAGCCTGCAAGATCGTATCAATAAAGCCGTGCAAGCTGTTGCTAAGGCAGAAAGTTACGATTTAGTCATGTACAGTGGTGTTGCTTATGCGGCAGATAAGATTGACATTACCGATAAAGTATTGAAATTGTTAGGTAAAAAATAATTTAAGCTAGGCTAATTTTAAAATTAAGTCACAATTTAAAGGTGAGCTAATGAGTGAAAAATACTCACTTAGTGCAATTGTAGAGACCTTAGGTGGCTATGTACTAGGCGATGATTCTGTATTAATCGCCCGCGTTGCTTCATTAGCCAATGCAAAGACCGGTGACATTTGTTTTGTTAATGATGCCAAATACCAAAAAGCACTTGTTTCATGTGAAGCAAGTGCTTTTGTATTGAGAGAGAAAGACGCAGCCTTAACGCTACTGCCTAGAATTATTGTCGATAATCCTTATGTTTATTTTGCTAAGGTTTCAGCGCTTTTGAATCCTCCCGCAACCGTAAAATTAGGTATAGCCATTACGGCTGTAGTTGACGCATCAGCAATCATCCCACCTTCATGCAGTATCGCACCTCTGGTCGTCATAGGTGAAAATGTTGTGCTTGGTGATAATGTGGTTATTGGCAGTGGCTGTATCATTGAAAATGATGTCACTATTGCTGATAATGCGCGCTTAGAACCACATGTTGTTATCAAACACCATTGTGTGATTGGCCAGAATTGCCACATATTTTCAGGCGCGGTAATTGGTTCTGATGGCTTCGGCTATGCCGAAGAGGCTGGAACTTGGCTTAAGATACCGCAAGTAGGGCGTGTGGTGATTCAAGCAAATGTCGATATTGGTGCAAATACCACGATTGATCGCGGTACTTTAGATGACACCATTATCGAAGAGGGGGTTAAATTGGATAATCTTATTCAAATTGGCCACAACTGCATCATAGGCGCACATACCGTGATTGCTGGTGCTACAGGCATTGCAGGTAGCGCTAAAATTGGCCAACACTGTAAAATTGGTGGGGCAGCGATGATACTCGGTCACTTAGAGATTGCCGATCATGTGACAATTTCGCCGGGTAGTATGATTACACGTTCTTTACACTCTGCCGATACTTATACCGCCTTGATGCCGTTTCAAACACATAAGGCATGGCTTAATACAGCGGCTAAAATCCGTCACTTAGATGCGCTGTCAGATAAAATAAAAAATCTTGAAAAAGAGATGGCTCTGTTAAAATCTAACTATTAGAAAACTATTTTCACCGAATTAAACTTGCCTATCATTCGGCGAGCACCCAACTAAAAGTAAGCTGAGATAAAAATGACTAACGAAATCACTTCAACAAGTATGGATATTCATGAAATATTGGATCATTTGCCGCACCGTTATCCCTTTGTGTTGATAGACCGCGTTTTGTCTATGGAGCTAGGTAAAGAAATTACCGCGATTAAAAATGTGACGATCAATGAACCATTTTTCCCTGGTCATTTTCCCCATCACCCCGTGATGCCAGGTGTGCTAATTGTTGAAGCAATGGCACAAGCTGCTGCGGTTTTGTCCTTTAAAACCATGAATGCTAAGCCTAGCGATGATTCAGTTTACTATTTTGCAGGCATTGATCAGGCGCGATTCAAAAAACCGGTATCTCCTGGTGATCAAATTGTACTTAACGTTAAAATTGACCGTATCTTAAAAGGTATTTGGAAATACTCTGGCGTGGCTCGCGTTGACGGTGTCATCGTCGCAGAAGCGCAGATGATGTGTATATTAAAAGCAATCGATAAAAAAGAGAAGTAAGCAATGTCAGTAGCAAAAATACACCCGACGGCTATTGTCGATGCTACGGCAGAGCTTGATTCTAGTGTTGAAGTGGGCCCTTTTTCTATCATCGGTGCACATGTTAAAGTAGCTGCTGGTACGCGCATTGCTGGCCATGTCATCATCAATGGCCCAACTATTATCGGTGAAAATAACCATATATTTCAATACTCTTCTTTAGGCGAAGCGCCACAGGATAAAAAATACAATGGTGAGCCAACTTTATTAGAGATTGGCGATAACAATACTATTCGTGAATTTTGCACATTCAATCGCGGAACGGAGCAGGATAAAAATACCACTAAAATCGGTAATGATAACTGGATTATGGCGTATGTGCATATTGCCCATGACTGCCAGATTGGCAGCCATACTATTTTTGCTAACAACACATCTTTAGCTGGACATGTGGATATTGACGATTACGCAATTCTTGGAGGCTTTACCCTCATACATCAGTTTTGCAAGGTAGGTTCGCATGTGATTACAGCTGTGGGTTCTGTCGTTTTTAAAGACATTCCACCATATGTAACCGCTGCAGGCTATGATGCTAAGCCACACGGCATTAATGCTGAGGGATTAAAGCGCCGAGGGTATAGCCCAGAGAGTATTTTGCAGATCAAGCGAGCCTATAAAGCTTTATATCGTAATGGGCTTTCGTTAGAGGAAGCCAAAGTTGAGCTGGCTGCTATGCAAATAACTTCGCCTGAAATCGGATTGCTTACCAATTTTTTAAACACATCCACACGCGGCATCGTCCGTTAAGTCAATATCATGCTCAGAATAGGCATTGTCGCAGGAGAAGCCTCAGGTGATTTACTTGGCTGTCACCTCATACAGGCATTAAAACAAAAGCGACCTGACATAGAGTTTGTCGGCATCGCTGGGCCAAAAATGATGAGTGAAGGCGCTCAGTCATTATTCCCTATCGAACGGCTATCTGTACGTGGCTATTTAGAGGTGATCAAGCATTTATTCGGGCTACTTAGACTACGCCGCCAGTTGCTAAATCATTTTCTAAATAACCGCTTAGACTTATTTATTGGTATTGATGCCCCTGATTTTAATTTTTGGTTAGAAAAAAAACTCAAAAATAAAGGTATTAAAACTATTCATTATGTAAGCCCTTCTATTTGGGCTTGGCGTAAAAATCGAATTAACAAAATCAAACATGCGGTTACGCACATGCTGGCTTTATTTCCGTTTGAGCCCGCTTTGTATGAAAATGCAGGTATCCCTGTAACGTATGTGGGACACCCACTGGCGGATATGTTGCCTATGGAGCCTGATACCATGGCAGCACGCGAAGTGCTTAAGTTAAATCCATCCCTGTTGGTCATAGCAATGCTGCCCGGTAGTCGTCAAAGTGAAGTGCAACAACATGCCGACTTGTTTGTTAAAACAGCTAAGCTTATTTATGAGCAGCAGCCCAATGTTGTATTTTTGGTCCCTTTAATTACGCGTGAAACACGTCAAATATTTGAGTTGGCCATTTTTAACGGGGAAGTGAGTCTGCCTATGCAAATATTGTTTGGTCATGCGCACGATGCAATGGAGGCGGCTGATGTCGTTATCGTAGCTTCTGGCACAGCAACGCTTGAAGCTGCATTGCTAAAAAAACCAATGGTCATCACTTATCGGATGTCTAGTTTAAGTTGGAAAATACTCAAGCGTATGCGCTTGCAGCCTTATGTGGGCTTGCCGAATATATTAGCGGGTAAATTTGTCGTGCCAGAATTATTACAAGACGACTCAACGCCTGAAAAGTTGGCCAAAGCTGCACTGAAGCTCATATCAGACACCAGTTATGCTGCAGAAGTTAAAGCGGAATTCACAAAGATTCATCATAGCTTGCGGCAAAATACCGCTGAAAAAGCGGCAGCAGCCATTCTCTCTCATTTGCCGTCATGATTGATGGCGGCAAATAAATGACATTGCAGTTGATTTGCGGTGTAGATGAGGCAGGGCGGGGTCCGTTGGCTGGTGCAGTTTATGCGGCAGCGGTTATTTTGAATCCTAATCGACCTATATTAGGTTTAACTGACTCAAAAAAGTTATCAGAAAAAAAACGTGATTTATTAAGTGCTGAAATTAAACAGCACGCCATAGCTTGGGCGATTGCCAGCAGCAGTGTAGAAGAAATTGATCGCATTAATATTTTGCAAGCTAGCCTGCTAGCCATGCAGCGCGCCATAAAGCTACTTCAACAGCAATTCAATATCACACCAGATTTAGTACAAGTAGATGGTAATAAATGCCCAAAAATTAACTTGCCATGTGAAGCAATCGTGCAGGGGGATAGCAAAGTGCAGGCGATTTCAGCAGCGTCTATCCTCGCCAAGGTGGCGCGCGATACTGAATTGTATGCACTTGATAAGCAATATCCACAATATGGATTTGCTAAGCATAAAGGCTATCCAACAGTTTTTCACTTAGAAATGCTGGCATTGCATGGCGTATCGACCATACACAGGTTAAGTTACGCACCAGTTAAAAGGCTAATTGCTAATCAATTTTAGGGTTGGAATTTTACATTTCCTAAGCTTTTTAGCTGATACTATAGACCAAACCTTGCTGTGGTTAGCTATTTCGATATTTATGTGGCATTAAAGCTGACTTGCAAACTAACTAATTAAGAATATTGTGCTAGCATATCGTTTAACGTTTCCTAGCTCAGCTTAGTTGGGCTTTGTGACATAATTCAACCCTTTTTTAATTTAGGAAAAAATATGAATAAATCTGAACTAGTTGCTAAAGTTGCTGTTGAAGCTGGCGTTAGCCAAGCAGAGGCTGCTCGTGTACTTGATGCTATTACCAATACT
>CAINBI010000161.1 GCA_903846555.1 uncultured Pseudomonadota bacterium | reverse complement strand
TATATAGACAAGCTTGTGACGTTACATTTTTCAGTGATACCACCAAAAACAGAGCAAGAAATCTACACGAATCCAATTGGCTTATATATCACGCATTTCGCTATCAGCGAGGACATTAACTAAATGCCTAACTTACTAAAAACCATCCTACTGACCCTCATTTTTAGTGCATCAGCAACAAGTATGGCGCATGCCGATTCACAATCAATATCCATGCCGGGTGACGTTAAGCTGGTCGTATTTAACTACGACGAAAATAACACATTCACCATCATGACCTTGCCGGGTAATATTACCGACATCCAGTTAAATGAAGGGGAAAAGGTCACTGCCCTTGCGATGGGTGATTCTGTGCAATGGATTACAGCTAAGGCTGAGGGTCATATTTTCATCAAGCCAACCAAACCAAATATTTTCACATCGGCTACGCTTGTAACGGATCAGCGTACCTATCAGCTCACCATGCGATCTTCACCTGAAGGTGGAAAATGGTATCAACGCGTGAGTTGGAAATATCCAGAACTCATCATCATGAAACAAACAGAGCAAGAAGCGCAGGCAAGAGCCCAGAAAATAGCATCCGAAGCCATCCGTGTAGAAGAAAAAAAACGGCAAGCCGATGTGATTGCAACAACGGTCAATCGAGCACCAGGCAATCCTATTGCAAATCTGAATTTTGATTACACGGTGGCTGGCGACGCTGAATTTAAACCGATACAAATCTTTGATGATGGCAAAGCGACTTGGCTAAAAATGAATGATAAAGTTCAGGAGTGGCCAGCTACTTTCATTCTGGATGAGAGCAATACAACCGAGATCATCAATCCATTAAGAGATGGCGCATTTATTAAGGTGACACGTCTATTTAAGCGGTGTGTTCTTAAGTTAAAAGATAAAGAAGTCACCATCACAAACAATGCTTACCCTCTTTCTAAATCAGTAGATAAAACCGTGTATGGAGTGCTGCCATGGCAGACGCTGATTCATTAATCGAAGGGAAGGGGACGGTCAAGAAAAATATCCACTGGTTCATCGGTGGATTGGTTGCCATAGTGATTGTGGTTGCGATCTTTGCCCAAGATGCCACTTCGAGAAAAAACAAGGCACAAAAGGCAAAAGAACCAGTAACCATGGAGCAGCCTGTTGTAAATTCCAGCGCCATTAAAAGCGTACTGGAATCACAAAAAGAAACAAAGATACCCGATGCGACCTTATTAGCCAATGAGAAGCCTGGCGTGCCAGCTATTGCTGTTGAAGGGGTTGGCGCGAATGCCAAACAAACTGAAGTGATTAGTGCTAAAGAGGCGCAGGCTGTCGAAGATGCTAAACGGGATGCGCAATTAAATGGCAGCTCAATTTTAGCTATCAATACAGAAGCAAGTGGCTTAGAAAAATTGAGCGGCATCAATCGCCAACCGATTGATGTGACAAGACCGCTGAACGTCAACCAGGAGGATTTAAGAAAGGCAATGATTGAACCGGCTACTACTAATCCTGATCCTCAACAAACACCCGATTTAACCAAAAAAACAACAGCCATTAAAGAAGATCCAATAAATTCGCCCTATACCATTTTTGAGGGGGCGGTGATTCCTGCGGTACTGATGACACAGATTAGCAGCCAATTGCCAGGACAGGTCACAGGGGTCGTTTCACAAGATGTTTACGATGGTGTAACAGGTCGCTACTTAGTGATTCCAAAAGGCGCTTTGCTTTATGGTTCATATAATAGCAGCGTCGTACAAGGACAAGATCGACTGATGGTTGCTTTTACGCGACTAATTCTACCGAATGGTCGTTCTGTATCATTATTAGGTATGCCCTCTGCGGATAAAACAGGGCAACAAGGATTAGAAGGGGATGTGAATAATCATTATCTGCAAAGATATGGCGTGACGTTTATGACCGCATTGTTAGGTACGTATGCTGACAAACAAAAATCCGGTAATACCACGGTGATCAATACCGGTAGTGCTGGAAGTAGCAGTGGTGTGAGCACTGCGGCAGGTACGATATTGGTAGATGCGGCTCGCGCTGAACAACAACGCACCTCACAAATAAAATCCACGATCACGATCAAGCAAGGTGAGAAATTCAACATCAATGTGAATCGTGACATTGCAATAGATCCATACAAGTAATCGTGGCTACATATTTAGATACTTTGTTGCATCAATGCGCCTCTGGCGTACATCCCTCGACAATGGCGGCGATAATTAAGGTCGAGTCTGGGGGTAACCCTTGGGCCATTGGGGATAACACAGCCGGTGGCCGTGTATCACCAACACCTAGAAGTATAGACGAAGCCGCCGCTAAGGCACTGGACTTGTTAAGACAGGGACATAGCCTTGATTTGGGGTTAGCGCAAATTAATAGTAACAACCTAAAAGCCTATAATGTAAGTGTGCGCCAAGTGTTTGACCCATGCACTAACGTGGCTGTAGGCTCAAGGATTCTGTCTAAATTTTATGCAAAATCGGTAGAGAAATATGGGGAAGGCGAAGTGTCTCTGTATCAGGCCTTGTCTGCTTACAATACGGGTAGCTTTTATAGGGGTCATGACTACGTCATGAAAATATTAGCTGCGGCAGGTTCAAAAGCTAATGTCTCGAATGTTGCTTGGAAACAGCCAGCAGAAAAATCAAAAGGTGCGATAGGTCAAAAGTTAGTTTACAAACCGTTTAACTCACCAATCATTGCGCTAAATAGCCAAGGGCAGTATTCCATGGGACTAAATTCCACAAACGGAATTCTCGCGCTTAGGTAGGTCACTAGTAATACAAAGACCCCAAAAAAGGCCTTTATATTTCATCATTCACCTCGTTTTCTTTTGGCAGAATAGAGCCATCAAATAAGCGAGAGTTGTCATGCAGGAATCTGGATTAATAGATAGTGTCGTGGACGATGCGGCGTTGGGCATCAAGAGAAAGCCTAGCCTCATTAGAATTGCGGCGGTTGTTTTATTCTTATTGGTCGCTTCTATTTTAGCTTATTCAATATTCATTAAAACAAAACCTAGCACAGAAAATATGAAGCCAAAACTTGCGCTAGGCCCTTCATTAAAAAATCCTCCAATAGAGAAAATTAAGCACTCGGAAGTTGATTTGGCTGCTCCGACTGCGACAGCGCAGGTGCAAGTAGCGCCTTCACAGCAAGCTGCCGCACCCGCGCAAAGTGTTGCAGAAACGCAGCCTGTGCAACCGCCTTCCACAAACCCTAAGCCAGCACCGGTAGCTGCTACAACAGTAACATCGGTAACAGTTGCCGCATCTGCAGCTGCACCAATATCAACATCAGTGGCGCCTGTGGATGCAAAGCCCAAAGAAAATGTGAAGCCCAACAAGCAGCAGCAAGAGCAGGTAAAGAAAGAATCTGCACAAGAATTTCTTGCTACAGCAAAGGGTGAAACTGTGATTAAGCCAGCGGAAGTGAAGGTAGTTGTAAAAAAACCGCGCGCGAAGGTCATTAAAAAAATGGAACTGAAAGAAGTTAAAAGTGAAAAGATAACCTCAGCCATACCTTTGGACGAGGGCGTAACACGCGAAGAAATCATTGTTATTCAATAAGGGATTCATCATGGCAATTGCAGAATTAAATGATACAGAAAAAACACAAGTTCAAACATTACGCGCTTTGATGGGTCTTCATGGTTTAACCGTCTCTGATTTGTCTATAAGAACTTTCATCCCACAAGAAAATATTGAAGCTTTCTTGTCTGGGACTACCGCCTCACTTTCAGATGCCAGTCACAAAGAATTTTTGAGAACGCTTGGAATGACGGAACGTGGAGAGCTCTTCACTAACCGCGTGCATTTTTGGGGTGTGAAAATGAAAAGGTCGCGCAATAAAGATAATTTATTGCCGCTTAGCAATATGCTCAAACTCATTGGCGAGCATTCCGCCATGGCGTTGGGCAAGAAAAAAAACATTACGCCAATTTTACTAAAAGCGGGTGATACGAAAATTGTACTTTTTGTGCATGGACCTCGATTTATGACGATCAACGTAGCTGATCTTGGACTGAATCCAGGAGCGTTTGCTGGTAATCATAAAGTTCAATCTGTTCCGCAGTATTACTATGACCTAATCTCAATGTGCGCTTTACGCCCAAACTATTTTGACTTGGTGTTGGAAGGTACTTACATCAATGAAGACATAGATTTGTTGCGCATGGTCGCGTTAGAGCATGACGTCACATTGAGTGAGCTGGTTAATTATGTGGTGAGAAATGACAAGCGTGCCGTGTCGAATGACGCTCAATCTGAAACTAAATCAGACTCCCAAATTATCGCTTTGCATTCTGGGGGTTATTCAAGCACGGTGGTAGAAAGCGGCGCACTTATTCAGGCGGCACGAGGATTATGATGAGATTAAAACAAACCTTACTTGTTGCTTCATTGCTGGTTTCAAGCATTGCATTTGCAGCATCCCAGCAAGAAAATCTTAATGGCTTCGACTTTAACTACTCAGTGGATCTTAATAAAAAAATAGGATTAACGCAGGTTTTCGATGATGGGGATAGAACGTACTTCCAGTTTACCGAAGCGGAAAACTTGCCAACACTCTATGTTGTGAAAGATGGCAAAAAACAACTCATTTCTGTTGAGGTTCGCCCGCCGTATCTAATCGCGGCGGGTGTGGCAAGCAAATATGCACTATCCACCAATAATGGAAAGACATCAATTTACGTGAGCTATAACGGTAAGCGCACGAATGAAACAATTCCACAAAACACACTAGAAAGTGCAGCACAACCAGTACAGAAAACTACAGTAAAAACAGAGGTTGAGGCGGTAGAAACACAGAATGGCAAGCAAAAAGTTCCAGTGAAAAAAGATATTGCAACAAAGTCTAAAGAATCAGCAGATCTACCTGAGAAAGTGGGCGTTGTAAAAAAACAAGAGTTAGGGGCAGGCGTTTTACTTAACGTACCGTTTTTTGAGAATAGTGTTTCTTTGAGCAAAAAAACTAAGGCAGATTTATTGCGTTGCGCGCCAGAAATAACTTCTGCTTCCAAAGTGGTGGTACGTGGCCGCCCAAGCGTAAGGGGAGATGTCAATATTGCTAATACACGAGCTTTGGTTATTAAAAATTATTTGGCTGAGATTGGAGTAAGTGAAAGTGTAATAGAAACGGCGCAAGAACAGAGCGTTAAGTTAGGTAAAAATACAGGATTTTATATTTCTGAAATAATTCTAATGCCAATCAGTGCGCAGACTTTAAATATAGAAAAAAAGAAAGCGCCCCAACAGGCAATTACCCCTACTGATGCGTCAGTTACAGAAAAATTAAAGAAGGCTGATATAACCGCTAAGGAGCCTGTAGCACCTAATAAACTTACTGACGCGCTGTCCACTCCTTCTGCAACTGATAAAAATAACAAGGAAATATACCAAGCACCTAACGTGCTGATTAACCTTAAAAAAGGTGAAAACATTCATGCCGCTTTAGAGGCGGCAGCTAAAATAAATAACTACATACTTAACTGGGAAGGCGAGGAGCTGTACTCCAAGTATGAAACCAGTTTTGAATCTGCCTCTTTTGACAAGAGCGTGGACAGTCTTTTAACCGCCATCAAGGTTAATGGTTATATTTCGGGGAATGTTATCTATGTTGTCGTCAAATAAACGAAATCTTATTCTAGCACTGGCGGTTTCTGCGGCTATTAGTGGCTGTGCAACTACGCAGCAGAGTGAGCGCGAGAGTAGCGTAAGTAAAGCGGTAGCAGCGGATACTGAGAGTATTAAAAATGACGCGCCTACCTATGGGCTGAAACACATAAATTCTCCAGCGGCTATTCCAGGTGGCATGGTAGAGCGTGCAGGTCTTGGACGCGGTGAAATAAATCTTACTGCAAATGGACCACTGTCATCCATGATTGCCAGTATTTCTGGTGGCTATAGCGTCACCTACGTATCTGAAGTTGATCGCAATAAGATCATTGCAGTATCACTTAAAAATCTGAGCGTCCGCGCTGCAATTAAGCAAATTGCCATGAATGCTGGCTATGTCGCTATTGTAGAAGGCAATACGATCACCATTGCAAATGAGGCAACTTACACATTTAGAATCCCATCACGCTTATTGAATGCGCAGACCTCTAATTACAGCGTGGGCGGTAATCCGCTATCTAACAGTGGCAGCAGTGGCGGTATGGGGGGAGGTACGTCAGGCAGCTCTGTTACTGCCACATTCACTGCTGCAGGCAGAACCAATACTGGTGCAGACGTGATTACACACATCAAATCCATCGCCGGCAGCCTATCCAGCGTTTCTGTATCTGATTCGGGTTTTATTACTGTGCGTGCCAACGGCGTAGCATTGGAGCGTGTGCGTAAATTCTTAAATGACTTCGTGTATGACGGTAATCGCCGTGCTGATATTCGAGTGTCGGTAATCGAGGTCAGCATCAATGACAAAAACACTTACGGTATTGACTGGACTAAGGTGCTCAGCAGAGTTGGTGGGGCATTAACTGTTGGCATTAGTGGTGGTGCCGCTACTGTAGTCACACCTTCACTGGTGATCAACTACACCTCAGCAAGTATTACCAGTGTCATTGATGCATTACAAACAGAGTCCAATGTCCGCGTACTGACACAGCCAACGATTAGCGCGATGAACCGAGTGCCAGCTGTTCTATTTGATGGTTCAACCATTCCGTATGTCGGGCAAATTATGTCAATGTCACAGCAAACCAACACGTCAGTATCGGCGACTGCTAGCTATGCGACAGATGGTGTGAGTTTGTCATTGTTAGCTGACATCCAGTCCGATAACGAATCACAAATACAACTAATTCCTGTTTTAACCAGCGTGCAGGAGTTCAAAACATTCAATCTTGGTACTTTAGGTTCAATCGTTGCGCCGCTGAGTGTAGAAAAACATTCGCTCATGAATGCAACTGTTGAGAATGGACAGACCGTCATTCTGGGCGGTATCCGTATTAACAAGGTCACTGGAAGCAAAACGCAGGTCCCGTTTACCAAGCTTAACGTGGGTGCGGTAAACAACGATGGTGCTAAAGAATTGGTAATTCTGATGCAAAGCACTGTGATTGCTCCTAAACAAGTTGATACTTTGTTGACGGAGAGCCTCTAATGGCGAGTTTCTTCAATAAGAAGAGTGGGGCGGAGGTGCCTAAACTTCTTTGTGTGCAGATTGAGTCTGGACAGAAAGTATGGTACCGCCTCAATGGAGCTGTTGGACCGATTGAGCACATCACGACAGATGATTTCATCCCAGATTCTCCATACCTTTCTTTAATTAACGATGATTTCCGTCGCAAGGCAGCAGAGTCTCTTTCTAACAAGAATGCAACCTCTCTAGTCTCACGCAGTATTGAAACGATGGACTCTGTGGTTGTCATCAACCGCAGTAAGCAGGGTTGGGTGTATGGCACCACTAAAACTCGCCTTGATGATGAAGATATTACTGCGCCACCAATCCCTTTAATGATCGCAGTGGATGCCCTTATTGCGAATAAAGGCATTGCAGGGCCAGCGATTGTTGGCATTGTGTTTGAGAAAGACGGCTTAAGCCTGTTGTTTGCTTTAGACAATGACAAGCTTAAATACGATGACAGCAAGCCTAAACATCAGATTTCTATCAGCAACGAAAATATTGAAGGTTCTGCCATCGCTTTCGCCAGCATGATGAATCTTCCTGAAGACGTGCCTTTGTATTTGTTTCAGAAGGATGAGCTTCTTTCAGCCCCCAAAGCTTTCACTACTTACCCAATGGACGGTGGTCTTAGAGCAACCTTCGTAGGTAAAGTGCTGCCAAGTGTCGCCATGCTATCCGTCGTAGGTGCAGCAGGGCTTTGGGGATGGGTAGCTTGGCAGCAAGGCCAAATTGATTCTGTACAGTCGCAAATCTCTATTGAGCAAGCGGCAGAAGATACCGCCAACAAAAAGATTGCAGCCATCATTGAAAGCAATCCAATTGGCATCGTCAAATCTATTTCCTTAGATATATCCAAGGCGTTCACAGAAGCCGAATCACTGTGGATATTGGGTTCGAAATTTGAAAGCGATTTATCCACCACAAATAGGATACACACGGTTTCTCTGAACTATCGGGATAACCGTACTAAATCACTAGGGGATATCAACGATCAAGACAAGTTTGAAATGGCGTTAACCAGAGTGGCGCCTGAAGGCTGCCGACTCACTGGCATTATTTTTGCGGGGAACATGAATGAAATTAAATCAAAGTACGCTTGTACCAATAGCCCTAGTCCTCTCGCTAGGTTTGGGTTTTAAAGCTTGGACTGCTGGTTCTGAAAAAAAAGGTGAACTTGAGATGATCACGAGTCAGTTAGAGGCTGCCAAGAGCACTAACGCTACCGCACAAGAAGCGGCAGTGGCCGTTGGTGTTATTCCAAATGAGAATGGTCATCTTTTATCATTGAATGCGGCAGTGTCTGACATGCTGCTAAAACTTCATCGCCGAGCCATTTTGAATGGGGTCAACATTATCAACATAAGCAATGCTAAATCTGCAGAGAATGAGTTGACCTTGCAGAACGCCACGACACCTCTTTCTATGAGTGCAGGATTGCTGGTAGCCACCCCTTTTAGTATCAAGATTAATTACACCTCATACACTGGATTAAAGACGTTCTTACTTGGTTTATCAGAACAGAACCTAAAAATATCAAATCTAAAACTGTCTGGTGTCACTGTATCACTAGAAGTGAGCTTACTTTCGAAAAGCACGGTTCAGCTTGATTCTTAACGAACACAATAGTTAAAAGAGACTATCCATTGATATCGAACATGACACAGCAGCAATTGCAGCAAGTAAATGAAGGATTTGCTCTGTCCTTAAATAATAGGGTAGAGCCTATAGCTGCACCGGCTGTCACGTCTATAAAAAGACAATCAATCGAAGATATCCTTCTTTCGCTTGGTGTAAACGAATCCTATGTTAGGGCGGCTATTGAGCGCAGAAAGATTAATCAGCGACCGCTACACTCCGTTGCTCGTGACATGGGCCTGGTGTCCGCTGAAAAAGTGGCTGAAGCGATCAGTATCCATACTAACTGGCCTTATTTTAAATCCACAGAAGTCGATTTAATCGATGCAGAACACATTCGTCTTATTACCAAGTTTGTAGATGAAAAATTCAATTTTACGGGCTTTGTTCCTGTAGGTTTTGATAATCAAGGACGGTTACGTGTCGCTATTCCTTCACAGGAAAAGGAAACTGAAGCACGCAATACTTTTCATGCTCATAGGCCTGTGATATGTGTTGCTTCAGAAAAGACTATCCAGCGTGCTTACCGCATGTTCTTTGCTAAAACAGATGGTGCTTTCGATATTGCAAAAAAAGAGGCCATGGACGCGCTAAATTCTCCTGATGATGAAGGTGCGCAGAATACTATTCAGCGTCTGATCGCCTCTTTGTTGCGTCATGCCTGCTATATCGGCGCTTCTGATATTTATTTCTTTTCAGATCATTCTGAAGGCACGATCAAATTAAAAATTGGTGGTCGTGGCGAGATTTTTCGCTTCATGACCAAAACACTTTATGACCGCGTTACAAGCTTTCTAATTATGCAATCAGGCAAGCAGGATGAGTTGAATCGTGCTCCTCAAGACGCCAAGGTTGAGATCAAAAGTGATGCACTTCGTGAAGAATTTTCAGACATTATTCATCGATATGTGTTTCGTATGTCCATAGTGCAAGCGCCAGGCGGTAGCAAAGACCGCACCATTGTTATACGGGTGAATGACAGCCAATCTGCTGAATCAGATTTTGACTCTTTAGGTTTTGATGATCGCACCACAACCCTTATGCGCCGCTATTCAGGCAGTCCAACAGGGCTAGTTTTAATGACTGGACCAACGGGGTCGGGTAAAACCACTACCCTGTACGCTGCTTTACGTGAAATCAACCCGATAGAGCGTGCAATATTCACCATGGAAAAGCCAATTGAATATCGTCATGGCTCATGGATACAACACGAGCTCGGCAACGACCAACACGAAGGCGACGAAGCTCGCACCATGCTAAAAGCTTTACTACGTGAGGCACCAGATGTCATTTTGGTGGGTGAACTGCGTGATGATCCAGAGCTGATTAAGACTTGCCTTGCTGCCGCTAACACTGGCCATTTGGTATATGCAACCTTGCATACTAATGATGCACCGTCAGCCATCATGCGATTAACACAGCTCGGAGCTTCAAAAGAAGTTTTGGCAACAGTGCTTAAGGGGGTGATGGCACAGCGATTAGTGCCACTGCTTTGTCCGCATTGCAAGGTAGAAGATACAAGAGACACGACCAAACGTGAGTTGGAAAAACCTTATCTACAAATGCGCACTAAAACACCATTTACAGCCAAAGGCTGTCCACATTGTGGTTGGGTCGGCTTTCGTGGACGTGCGATGGTATATGAACTGATGGATGCCAATGCCGTACG
>CAINBI010000160.1 GCA_903846555.1 uncultured Pseudomonadota bacterium | reverse complement strand
CCCCCCCCCCCCCCACTGCTGCCACGGCGGTCAATGTAGGCGGCTATGTACCCACTGCAGATAGCCCTGTTGTGGGTGGTTATAAGCTGGGGGATTATGTATGCACCAAAAGTCATACGTCATGCCCGGGTGGGTTTGGGAGTTGTACCCAAATATGTGATGCTGGCTATACCCCTTTAGCCACTGGTTCGTTTGGAATTATTGGACAAACAGGCAGTACTTATGGCTGTCCTGATAACACTGTAGGCATGGCAATTAATAACTATATACGCCCAGATACAGGCACAGCATTTACCGGCACTTTATGCGTTAAAACCGACACCTACCAATAATTTTCATTGCTTCTGCTTTGAAAAATATTGGTGTTTAAGAAATTCTATTTTTTTTAAGGAGAAGTATATGAAAACCAATAAAAATCTTCTAACCAAAGTATTGACACAAACAAAACCCCGTGCGGGGGGGGGGGCTTAAACCAGTCCAGAAAACTGTTTTAGCGGCTTTATTGGCGCTAGCAATAGCGCCTGCACATGCTGCAGTTACAGTTTGGGATTGGGGTGGATATGTAGCCACGAGTGATAGCCCAGTAGTAGGTGGAGCAGTATATGGCTACACGTCCTGTGGAATGAGTGCAGGTATTGGAGGATGTTCACAATATTACTTAGATATTGCTGCTTATGGAAAGATTGCTTATACAGGGACAGCCTATTATGGCCGAGCTATGGGTGGTGGAACCAATCAATATCTAGGCATTAAGCCAACCTGTCCACTTAATACCGCACAAATTGAAATGCCTGTCGGTTACATCAGGCCTGATACCTCGGCAGTATGGAACAAATACTATAACGGCGCATGGCAAACGTTGAGTGGTAACGGACTAACAATAGTTTCTGTTGGTACTTCTGGTGCGTTTGGTTCCACTAATGTAACCAATACCGTAAGTGGCGATAGCTCTTTTGTTTGTGTCAAAACCGATACTTATTAATCAATGTAGGTCTTAATTTAATTAACTCCTGCATTGATATGTTAATCATGCTTTGTTAGGAGAAATTAAATGAAAATTAAACAGTTGTTTTTATCAATGTCGGTGGCATTTAGCCTGGTAGTTTCAGTTTCCGCACAGGCGGCAACGACGCTATGGGATTGGGGTGGTTATGTACCTACGGCAGACAGTCCGGTGATAGGTGGCTATGCTTTATATCAAACTCAAAGCTGTCCTTTTATGGGCGGCGGCGCCTGCACTAATTATGCTGGAATAGTCGCATTTGGAAAGGTTGCATATATCTCTTTAGGGTCTGGCGGTGTTTGGTATGGCGGTTCTTACGTGGCTACATCTCCGTCTTACACCTGTCCGAGTAATACAGCAGTCATACAAGTGACATCACCATATTTAAGAGGCGATGGTATAAATTTTAATCCGACAGTTTATTCCAGAGCCGGTATTGGTGGTTATCTTTCAGTAGTTCCAACCACTGTTACGTTATGCGTCAAAACTGATACTTATTAAACAGCAACACATTAAAAATCTTGGAGCGTAATATGTTCAAAAAATTAGTTTCATCAATCCTACTGATCTGCTTCACATCGATGTCACTGATCGTGCCAGGGACTGCAACGGCAGGCACGTCCATCTGGATCGCGCAAGCTTCAGGTGTCAATTCGAGCTGGGCTACCCATGCTGCTAAATCATCTACTTGGGTTTCCATGGCCAACCACAGAGGCTACGGTCAGAGTGTGCTTTGGCCAAAGGATAATTACACCAAAATTGGTGAAATGACTTGGGCGCGTGATCCTAATGACCCTAACCAAGCTTCTATGAACTGGAAAATGATTGAAGGTGAACGCTGGATCACGAATGGCCGTGAAGACGTAGGTAAGGCTGGCATATCGTCAGCGCAAATGTCCAGTCGCATTGATGCTTTTCCGAAGACGGCAGCATTCGTGTTTGCGGCTTATAGCCCAGAGTCAGCGGAGCTTGTGATTGAGATACAAAAAGTTGAGAAAACACCGATGGGCCAGATCGTAGTCTATCGTGGGGATTTCACGCCGCATCACGGTGAGATTTGGAGGTGGAAGCGTGATTTCTTAACGCCAGTCGAAGCCAGTGATATTACTCGCGTTGGTTATAATCCATTCCAGAATTTCCGTGGTGCCAATTCTGATCCTATTTTCCATAACTGCGACTGGAAGTGCGCCAACGTCGCCATTGGTTATGCCATGCGCCACAGCGATGCGCACGTTGCGTGGGTTGCTTCCGACAAAACCAGATTTACGCAAAGCACCAAAAAATCAGGTGGATTATTCAAAAAAACAGTGACGACCTATATTGATGGTTATGCTAAACCACAATGGTTTGTTGGTACTGCTGTTGAATTGCAACCTGAAGGGGGTATGCAGTCTATCTGTGTGGTGAATAACGGCGTCGTCACCAGTGGTACCACTTCAAGTTGTGATCGCGTAGAACATATGGCCAGCAGTGGTATATCAATGGTGGAGTGGACGGGCGGCAACATGCCCAACACTGAAGAAAACGTCTACAGTTATGTCAATAAGAAATCCAGCTTCACGGTAATTGCTTTCACTATTTTGACGTTTGCGGTGACGTGGGGGCTGGCGGCGGCGTTGAGTGGGGTTGTGGGGACTGGGTTGGCGGGGGCAGCTTCTGTAATATCACCATTATCTGCTGGTTTAATCGGCGCAGGGGTTTACGCGGGTGTTGCCGTACTCGGCGGAGCAAGCCTAACCACCGCACAATCTGGCTGGGCAGGCACGACGGGCAATGGCGTATTAACGCCCGATATTGGCTCAATGGATCAGCATCAGCAACGGTTAATACAAGGCGTTAAAAACAAACAGATTAACAGTCGAGTGGGCACGGGCTTGGCTGGGGTAAAATCACTGTACTCTGGCAATTGTGCTGAAAGCTATACCTCGGCGCAATGCAAGACCGCAGGGCTTGATCCTGGCGCAATGCGACGACCAGACACTTACATTGAATCCAACACCACGCTACAGATGCGTGAAGCGGAGACGCAGTGTAAAGCGCTAGTACCAGCATCTAACTGGCTAAAGGCTAAAACCGATCCTGTGATTGCCGAAGCCGTGCGGGTATGGGTGCAGAAATGCGCTGCGCCGAAGGCAGGGGAGTGGACGGTAACTACGGGGCAGTAATGCTCTCTTAAAGGGCAATATTCAAGAAGCCCGCCAAAAGCGGGCTTTGTTGTTTTAATTAAAAAACGATTGCAGCTTGATTGTTTTTACGATAGTCCCAATTGTAAGCTGGACAGACTACTCCGCCAATTCTAGGCATTCCAGACCAATAGCATCTACCATCGCCGCTGGTAGATGCTATTTCTAGAACTTCGCCTAGTTGTCCAGGAATAACTTTGGCTTTTACGTATGGCATATTCTTGTCACCTGTGACATAGGTATGGTTTTGTAAGACCTTAATATCAGGAAAATCTTTTTTTATCAAAGCATTAATACCAACTTTACCATCGGCAAAACCCATTTTAGACACTACAACCAATACATAGTAATCTTTTGCGTTGCTGCAACGATAGTCTTTATTGTCCATAGCTTTGCAAATATCCTCGGCAGACTCATGAGCAACTCCAGATGCACCATAAATAACACCATGTTTTTCGGTATTGTTAGCCATTTTCTTTGATACGACAGCACCACTCGCACACCCTGTCACCACCATCGCCGCAGCCAAAGCCAAGCCAATTTTCAATACATTCATTTTCTTATTCATTTTACTTCTCCTAAATTTCACCGATTTCGGTCATGAATCAATTTTACCTAATCTGAAAAAAAGCCAATCAAAATTAGCGCTTATCTGGTGATGGTTATCTATTCAGGCAAGAACATTCTCGCTTGATTAAGTACAGATTATCATGGTTAGTTGGGTTGTCAAATCTAGCTAAATTTTAGCTACGGATTTAAAGTGATTGCAGAATGGATTGGT
>CAINBI010000159.1 GCA_903846555.1 uncultured Pseudomonadota bacterium | reverse complement strand
CCTTAACTCAAACGTTAGGCTCAATATGAGAAAACCCCTTATTTTGTTTTTTATGTTGTCACTCCTCGGATGTAATCAAATGGAAATTAAAGTTACTGATGAAAACAATCTTCCTCTTGCTGGTGCTGAAATTACTAGCCTTGCTCCATCAGTAGAAGGTGCTACTAACCTCACGGATAAGGACGGTATCGCTGTAGTTCCTCAAGTTATTGGTGGCAATATGTTACGTGTAAAATTAGCTGGGTTTGAGACTGTATTTATTAACATATCATCTAAAATTCCAGCATCAGTAGCATTAAAAAAATCGTCAGCTGGCCTAACCCATCATTCAAGCGGGACGCCTAACGACGCCCCTTAATTCAAACGTTAGATTTTGTCAGCTCTTCGGACGAAGAAAAAGAAATGCCTTGGACTAGGCAACCTGAAATAATAGCGCAAAAATGCTGCTATATACACCGACCAAAATATGGTAAAAAAGCGAAGAGCGCAGTATGCGGCGTCGCATAACTGAAAGCGTTCATGCGAACGCCGCATTAAAGCTCTTCGGTCTGATGCCGCATTATAGGGCTATTTTTTTGGGCAAATAGGCACGTATCTTTGGAGTATGAACGATGGCAAGAGCCATAACATCACTAACGCGTAAGGCTACAAAATCTAACGTCACGTTAGAGCACACCTCGTTTCGCTACGCTCACGACTTCGCCCACTTGCGCGGGCGCGGTCAATCACAAACCCCAATTGACCGCTTCATCCCGCTCTG
The DNA here is from genome assembly GCA_903846555.1 of uncultured Pseudomonadota bacterium. Taxonomy (GTDB): domain Bacteria; phylum Pseudomonadota; class Gammaproteobacteria; order Burkholderiales; family Methylophilaceae; genus Methylotenera. Next base: position 2,957 of record CAINBI010000159.1, on the reverse strand, counting down.
CGGGGTGGTGCTCAACTCTAAAAGTTAGGAACCACTTAAAAACAGTGCTCTGGGAGCCGCTCTGGCAATGCCTCACAGGGCATCGTTTTTAGGCTTATTTTGGCTTTTCAGGTTGGTGTGTGTTGTGAGTTTGGCGGGTTTGGCAACCATGCAATGCGTTTGCCCCACCTTTGGCGTGGCAAGCCGCGGTCTTATGGTTTGTGTTTAGGGTTTGAGTTTGTTCTTTTGCTCAGTGTTATTTGTGGCTTTGCCGTTCTTTGCAAAGCTTTTTTGTTGGCGGGGGTTGGTCATGTGGCAGGTTTATTGTATTGTTTGTCCTAACCCATCATTCAAGCGGGACTGGCTACCGCCAGCCCCTTAATTCAAACGTTAGGCTAGAAAGGAATTACTTTGGTATATGCAGGATTTTGGCGCAGGCTCGGAGCTTACTTGATAGACATAATAGTTTTGCTTCCTCTATTTGGAATTAACTATTATTTTGGTGAGCATTACAGATTATTCGCCCTATATCAGTTTGTACCAGGACTTATTATTGGCCTCTGGTTTTCTGTGTATTTAGTTTTCAAATATGGAGGAACGCCAGGAAAGCTGTTATTAAACACTCGGATTGCTATGATTGACGGGTCGCCTATTACGGCAAAAGCTGCTATTTTAAGATACTCAGTATTATTTATTCTTTCAATAATTTCTTCCGTTGCACTACTTAGTGGTTATTTAAACATGAGTGATGAGGTATATTTTTCTCTTAGTTACATGGATAGAGCCAAAAAATTAGTTGAGTTAGCTCCATCATGGTATGGCTTTACTACCATTCTAATTAACATTTGGGTATGGGGTGAGTTTGTTACCATGCTCTTTAACAAAAAACGTAGAGCAGTACATGATTTTATTGCCGGAACAGTTGTCGTAAAAAAAGATGTTACAGCCTAACCCATCGTTCAAGCGGGACGCCTTGCGGCGCCCCTTAACTCAAACGTTAGCCATATGAACAATCAACTATTTATTACTGTGCTTTCAAGCTCTCTAATTTCAGCGGTTCTGGGTGCGCTAATTGCTGGCACATACGCCCTGAAAAACAGACAAAACGAATATGTAAATGAGTACTACAAAACTGTAATACAGCGACGTATAGCCGCATATGAGCAACTTGAAAACTTAATTGTCTCAATCAAGACTTGTGTCCTTGGTACAGACAATAAACCATACCATTTGTTATTTTCAAAAGCCGATGACTGGGACAGTTTGTACATATTGATATATAAAGTTATTTCGCAAAGCCTTTGGCTTAGCGAAGATGCCTTCATAAAGTCTCGTGATTTAAACTATCTTGTGTTCCGTATAACACCTGATGAAACTGACATGATTGAATTTGGGAAACAAAATTATGAAGAAATTGCCTCAATACGTGCGGAACTTGAGAAAACACTGGCTATTGATATGCTTGAATTACACAATGTGAAAAAATTTCTCAAAAGTAAAATGAAGGTTAAACATGATTTTCACAACGTTTATCTCAATGGCTAACCCATCGTTCAAGCGGGACGCCTAACGGCGCCCCTTAACTCAAACGTTAGGCAATTTATGAGATGGTTGCTCAATTTTTTGAAACCAAATTGGCTAAAAGGACTGTTGTTGAGTGTCATCGTCTTAATAATGCCGGTACCATACCTCATGCACGAGTGCGCATCTCAAATCAGTTGCGACGTTTGGGTTTGGAAATTTCGGTTCGAGCCCAGCTTATTCAATTTTGTTGTCGACGGCTATTCCGAAAGTTTCGATGTATTCCTTGGAGTGGTAGAAAATTACTTTTTTATCAATGATATTGGGCTATTTTTACTCTTGGCTTATTATCTAATTGCGTACATAGCTCAAAAGTATGTGTATCGCCTAACCCATCATTCAAGCGGGACGCCTTACGGCGTCCCTTAACTCAAACGTTAGAGCGTGCAAATGTCAGTATTCAGCAAAATATTCCGAGTACATTTTCCTCAAAAAATTCTAAGGTGGCTTCTTGTTATCGCTTTAGCTGGATGTGCTGGCAACAAAAATATAACCTCTAATAGCGCTAACTATCCAAAACAAAATTCCTCCCCAAGCCAAGTCATTAAGATTTCTGGAACAATCCCTGCGGGGATGGAAGTTGGCTTTGAGGCAACTTGGGCGGCAAGTGAAAAATCAAATAACTGTAAATACTACGAAAACAAATATCTCAGATTTGAAGGTGCCCCAACAGTTTTTCACATTGTGGAGCCGCTTAAGGTTGCTCGTGATAAGAACAATTACCAAACCGAGGTTATAGTTGATCGCTTTTTACCTGGGGTATGTAATTGGCGACTTGAGCACGTAATGTATGTGGTCTCTCGCGGAACTCAAGAACCTGATAAGTGGTGGATTATTCGTCAGCCAGATGGATATGAGGATGAACGAGGTAATGTCACAATTTGGTGCAAACAGGGTGGTAGCAAAACCGAAAAGGTCGTATCGGGTTGCAGTTACTGGAACGAATCCCTGCGTGGGAAGCCTCAACGAGCTGGAGTGAGGATTCATTCAACGATTACAGAGGTGCAGGTTGATTTTCAATATTTGGAGTGAAATGTTCGCTCTAACCCATCCATCAAGCGGGACGCCTTGCGGCGCCCCTTGTCAAACGTTAGGGCTTTGGTAAAAACCATTGCCTTGAGAGCCGCTCTGGTATTGCCTCACAGAGCCTGCCCTCGAATGTTTTAGTCGGGGGGCAGCGTTTTTAGGTTTATTTTGGCATTTGGGTTTGGTGGTGTTGGTAAGGTTGGTGGTTTTAGGCAATCATCGTTCTGTCCGTTTCCGTCATGCCGCCGTTTAGGTATCTCGGCTTGGCTGGCAGTTTCTGGGCGGCAAGACGGAAGCCGTGTTTTTTTAGTGGGTGTGGCATTGGTTAATGTTGCATCTTTTTAGTTTGGTGGGGGCGGTAATGTGGCAGG
>CAINBI010000158.1 GCA_903846555.1 uncultured Pseudomonadota bacterium | reverse complement strand
ATCATGCGCGGTTGGTCTTGGCTGGCTGTTGCCGAAATAGACGCAGCGGAGATAATAGACACCACCCGTGGCTTGGGTGTCGCCATTAGGCGGCGTAGGCCAGCGGCTTGATCGTTTTGGAAATCAGCCACGGCTAATCTCCGATAATATGTGCAGGTTTAGAATTTGCAGCTTGTACCGTGCTGCCCATAACAAAAGGTAATTCATCTGTCTTAAATTGAAACGGCAGATTTCTGGCAGAATTTAACTTTAGCGCATGCTGAATTAAATATTGTTTATTCGCCAAGTGAATATCTTCAGGCACACGTTGCCCATTAGCTACGTAATAGAGCTTGAGCTTGCCCCGAATAATCACGTCAAGTGCGCTACCAATAGTCGCCGCTTCATCGAGCTTGGTAATAATGCAGCCATCCAAACCTTTGCCTTTGTAGGCCCTAATCACGTCCGTCAGCGTTTCGCCAGTATTGGTTGCATTCAGGCATAACAGCTTTTTAATCGGCGTTTTAGTGTTAGACAACATGGCAATTTGCTCGGCTACCATGCGGTCACGCTGGCTTACACCTACCGTATCAATCAAAATAGTGTGCTTGTTTTTAAGTTCGTTTAGGGCGATTTTTAGGTCAGCTTCATCTTTTACCGCATGCACCATAACGCCAAGAATCTTACCGTAGATTCTAAGTTGCTCATGACCACCAATACGATACGCATCAGTAGTAATTAAGCCAATATTTTGCGTGCCGTGTTTCATCACATAACGCGCGGCCAGTTTTGCCGTGGTGGTGGTTTTGCCCACGCCAGTTGGGCCGATAAGGGCGAATATGCCACCTTTATCTAAGATTTCTGTTTCGTTTTGGATAGTATCCAGGTTTCTGGCCAGAATCGATTTCATCCAAGCGGTGGCTTTTTCCACATCTAAATTAGCGGGCATTTTTTCGGCTAATAATCGTGCTAAAGAAGCACTAAACCCAGCAGAAAGTAAGGTGTTTAATATTTGTGATTTAATCGGATCGCGCTGCTGAATATTGCCCCAAGCAATCGTGGTGAGCTGTGATTCAATGACGCTACGCATAGTGCGCATTTCGCTCAGCATTTCGGTCATTTGCTGGCTAGCCGCCATCATTGAAGCTTGAGGCGGCATAAAAGCATTTGGTGCTGGCTGTGCCATTACTGGAATGGCTACTGGCTGTGCCGCTAATGAAATAGCGGCTGGTGTAGGCGCAGCTACTTTTACAGCCTCAATCGCATCCTCAAATACCGCTTTAAAAGGCTCTGCCTGATTGGTATGAAAACCCTCTACTTTATTATTCAGCACCGATAGCAGGGTGGACGTGTCCTTGCCATCAACACCAACCACATGGCGGCGATATGATTCGTTATCGACCAGCGCATTGAGGTCTTCTTCTTTGAAGGCCATAATTTTATTGCCTCCATCAACCGCACGATTTGAGAGGATAACAGCATCGTCGCCCATCGCCATACGCACCATATTGAGTGCCTCGCGGGAGCTTTTGCCAAAAAATTGTCTAATGTCCATGCTTAACTTCCAGTAATACTAGTCACGCGTATGTTATTTAAATCAGGTAATGCGGCTTGCGTTAACAAGCTAATGTTTAATGCCGCACAATATGAAAATTCACTGCATGCGGCAAAACCCAATGGGGTTAGTGTCAAAACTTTGTTAAATCGCCACATAGCTTCAGCAAAAATAAACTATACAATCACTTCAGCAGTTTGACCTGCCAATAAAAGTGCTGTGTGCAAATGCGCCTGTGAGCGATCTTTGGTGTAATTGGTTAGCATGCCGAGAATCGCGCTGTCTTCAAAGCGAAATCTCGTTAGCATCATATTGGTGCCGCTAAGCTTAACCAACTGCAAATTGCTCAGGCCTTCCAGCAGATCAGCAATCTCTTTACTCACGCCCAAAAGGAAAATGGCAGTCGACTTATCTGCGCGAATTAACTGCTGTGCCAGCATTAAATAGTTGAGGTTGGCATCTTTAATTTCCGACATCATATCTATTACATTCATTTCATTTCCCAATTCATTGTTTATATTAAATATTTTTTATTGCGTCAGGCGTACTCTGAGCGTTAAAAGGCAAATCACCAATTGGACGTTGTCTGTATTTTCTGTAAGATAAGATTGAGTTGTCTTGTAGGTGTTTGTCATACGCGCTTAGGTGGGCGGTCATGTTTTTTTAAAGATATAAAGCGGCATCAACTCGTACCAGTAAGGCTTTGCGAGACATTTACTGAAATGCCCAATCAAAAAATTCATGGCTGCTGTGGCGAGCGCCTTTAAACTGGCTTCTTAAAAGCGCCCACAAATAATTAAAGTGGCGCAAGGTAACCAGGCATTTATTGAAGCAATTTCGATAACTATGTAAATTCAATTACAATTAAATCAGTCGAACAGCTCCTTGAAGAATCTGGTCGATTTATGTAGGCTAGGTACGCGCCACTTGTCGGCCTATTTTTCTGGTTATGTTTGGTATGTGCCATTTATGCCATTCGAGGGCTACTAAATGCGTAAGTCATTGCTCAAGCAGTACGCCTAACGGCGCCCCTTGTCAAACGTTGAGGCTGTAGAAAACCCCTAAAACCTAAGAAACCAACGCTACTCAAAATGCCGCAAAGCGCCCAAAGGATGATTGCAAGCTATTGAATTTCAACAAAATTATTTTATAATTCACTTGCTTTTTCTACCATAAGGCCATCAAACTAAGGTAAAGATAACATCGTAATGGCACGATTCAAACCCATCCACAAAGGTCTGAAACTCCTCCCTGTCGACTTTGATCGACAAGTCATTCCAGGCAGCTTTGAGCACGCCTTGTGTTACCTAGTGGATCATGAGCTTAATCTTTCTGCCTTCCACGCCCGCTACAAGAATGCGCTTGAAGGTGCATCTGCTTTTGACCTTGCCGTCCTTATCAAGATCATCCTGCTGGCCTACAGCCGAGGCCTCATTCACAGCCGCATGATCGAGGCGGCTTGTCGCGAGAATGTCTTGTTCATCGCCGTATCAGGCGATGGCCAACCGCACTGCCACCATAGCGCGGGCTGCAACATGACGGATTGGCTGGGTTGTTCTGAGAATAGCCTAAAAAGCGAGAAGCCAAAAAAAGTAAACAATGAAGACGCCTGTTTGGCTTGAAAAAAATGGCTTTAAAAAAATTTACCCGAAGCTAAAATGGACGGATAGAATGGGGTTTTTCTACAACGTCGTTAGGCGTGCAAAAATTAAGGAGTCCTCATGAATCTAAAATATCGAAGTGTTATTGCAGTCATATTCACAGGCGTCTGGGTGAATGCATCTGAGTTTCTCAGAAATGAGGTTTTTCTGAAAGCATATTGGATCAACCACTATCAATCACTCGGAATGACCTTTCCTTCAAGTCCACAGAATGGAGCCATCTGGGTTGTATGGGGATTCCTATTCGCCATAGCCATTTATATTTTTTCGCGAAGATTCTCTCTCCTACATGCCACGCTGTTAAGTTGGCTTGTAGGCTTTGTTCTAATGTGGCTGGTGATGTGGAATCTAAACGTACTACCAACCGCTATTCTCGTTTACGCCATCCCACTTAGCTTATTAGAAACCTTCATAGGCACGTATATTTCAAGAAAATATTCGCCGCCAAGAGGCCAAACCATAGAGTGACAATATGGCAACGCACATCCATCAAGCGGGACTTGCTAAAACTGGCCCTAGTATCAGCTCCATTGATAAAATGATACTCAAGATTGATGCTGATCTGGGAAAAGACAAGGTGGATGGGCAGTGGAAGCGGTAATTGCATGATGCATAACATTGAGAAGTTCGCGCAGCATGGCTATGCGAGATCAATAGGCTCGAAAAAAGCATCATTGCCGCTATAGCGCAGGCTGCGACATGACGGATTAGCTGGGTTGTACTGAGAATAGCCTAAAAAGCGAGAAGCCAAAAAAAGTAAAAAATGAAGATGACTGTTTGGCTTGAAAAAAATTTACCCGAAGCTGAAATGGATAGAAAGAATGGAGTTTTTCTACAACGTCATTAAGTATATATGCAACTTCATCGGTATGGAGAAAGCAGTGTACTTATTGGGCAGACCAACACAGGAGATTTAAAAGTGAAATCGTTGTTTGTAATATTAGCCCTTAAAGTGCTTACATTTCTTGGCACAACTCTCAATACCATTGGATTCCTGACTTTCTTTTTCTGGCGGTCGCTGGAGCCGTATCGCTGGCACATGATTTTAATTGGCCTTGTATTAATTGCGGCTTCTGAGCTTTCATTGTACTTTCTTCTCAAACGTATGAAAAATGAAACTAATGCCTAACGAATAAGGTTAGATTGTGATTGCGTAGCGAGCCACAATCTGAACCGTTTGTTGGACAAACCCGGCAGGAGTGCGGCGGATATGGGTTAAGCTGACGATGGAAATATCTTTTTGACTGCGGCGGCGTGACTGGTTGCCTGACGCACACCACTACCCTGCCGCTACCTTTACGTTGCCATTGCAGCAACTTATGCGACTCAATGCACCGCTCTGAGCCATTGCTGATCAGGCAGGGCTTAAAGCAAGTGCAAGCGATTATTTGGAAATAGGCCATACAGGGATAGCTAGGCTATCGCGCAAGAATATTAGTCATGGCACTGCTGGCAAAGCCTAAAAACACCTGCCCTGCGAGGCGATAGGGCCGGGCCTCGCAGGGCATTTGTTTCTAGGATTTAGCTCGATTTTTGGCAATAAATGGGCACGTATTGATATGTCCAAATGCCAAAACAGGCCAGCCAAACCAGCGCCGCACACAGATACAAATGGCTACGCACGGTAAAACCAAGCCCAGGCAGCTCTGAAAGAATGCGTAGCGTTGCTACCGATTGAAACGCGAGAAACATACCCCAAGTTAAGCAATCTGCTTTGAGTAATCTGCCTGAATGGCCGAGGGTTACGCGCGTTGCCATTGCGATGAGTATTGAAGTGAAATAGCCGATGGTGAGCGCGTGTAGCGGTGCTTTGGCGAGTATGAGTTGCCCAGTAAGCAGCAGGGCTAAACTTTGCGTAGCATACAGCATCAAGGCGACGCCTAGCCATGCAAAGCCGATGTGCAACATGCCCAGAATTGGAATAGCAAGGCTCTCACGCAGTCGCCAGGCGCGGGTGAGGTAAATTGCGCTAATCGCTATAGGGAAATCGACTAACCATGTCCAAGCTGATAAATGGGTGAGTTCAAGTATGCCGTGAATCAGGGCGAAGCTGGGAATGAGTGCCAGCACCCAGTTGGGCCGCACGATTTTATAGTTAGTTCTCATCCAGAAACGTAACCATATGATTTTATTTGATAAAACGTAATTTTGCAGTGGAAAATCCCAGTGAAAATGTTTATAATTACTCTCAAGCCATTGATTGTAAACAATAAACAAAGCCACCGGGGTT
>CAINBI010000157.1 GCA_903846555.1 uncultured Pseudomonadota bacterium | reverse complement strand
ACGCATATCGACTCTAAACACAAAGCCGTCTTCGGTAATTTCGTCTATGGCGGCGATGAGCTTTTTAGCTAATCGGGTAAAAAACTCTCGGTTACTAATCGACTGTACATTTTGCGGCGGCAATCCTACTGTCTCACCCTCAGCTTCATAGGCAAAAATCAGATCAATGTCAGAAGACACATTCAGCTCGCCACCGCCAAGCTTACCCATGCCAATCACTATAAAACTTTGCGGTCGGCCTTCTGCATCCACAGGCTGGCCATAAATCGCTAGCTGCCATGTGTTCAAAAAGCCTATGGCTGAGTTAATCACACATTCGGCTAATTGCGTGGTGGTTCGCATGACTTCGTGCAAATCGGCCAGACCATTTAAATCTCGCACAATGATGCGTGCCAATACCTGCTGGCGTAAGCGTCTTACAGCGCGTTTCAATGAAATTTCATCAACAATGTTTTGTTCTGATAAAAAATTTTTCATATCACAAAACTGATACTCTTGATGCAGGTTTACTAGCAAATCATTCAGTAAACCAGCATCTTTTGTGAACAATCTCTTTGCAAAGGGACTGCAACTTACAGCATGGCGCACATAAGCCTCATCGCTAGACGCGGCGTGGTTTTCAGATAACAAATTATCGAGTGTTAGCATAGGTTTTTTAAGGTAATATGACGTTTTTACGTTTAGTTACAACTTCACTTTGATAGGTGTCCCTGTAGTATAAGCGTCGCAATAATAGAAGTTAAGATTAGATTTCCAGATTCAATTTCAAGCAAACCAAATTATAAAAGTATAAAAGCTATTTAAGGGGATTTTAAGCATGTCCATTGAGTCAGTTCTTCAAGAAAACCGTGTTTTTGAACCAAGTGCAGAATTTGTAAAGACCGCAAATGTCTCTGGTATGTCAGCCTACAACGCTTTGTGCCAAGAGGCAAAGGACGACTATGAAGGTTTTTGGGCTAAGTTGGCGCGGGAGTTATTAGTTTGGCATAAACCATTCACTAAAACACTTAACGAAGATAACGCGCCTTTTTACAAATGGTTTGAAGATGGCGAGCTGAATGTGTCCGCCAACTGTTTAGATAGGCACCTGAATACTATTCCAAATAAAGTGGCCATTATCTTTGAAGCCGACGATGGTACGACCATTAACGTGACGTTTAAAGCGCTTTATCACCGCGTGTGCCAATTTGCTAATGGCTTAAAAAAGCTTAATCTAAACTTGGGTGATCGCGTGATTATTTATTTGCCTATGGGTATTGATGCAGTAGTTGCAATGCAAGCCTGTGCGCGACTTGGCTTAATTCATTCTGTGGTATTTGGTGGATTTTCAGCCAAAAGCATACACGAGCGTATTTTAGATGCAGGTGCCGTGGCGGTGATTACGGCCGATGGTCAATATCGTGGTGGCAAAACACTACCGTTAAAAAATGCAGTGGATGAAGCCCTTGCAATGGGGGGCTGTGAATCGGTTAAAAAGGTCATAGTCCTTAATAAAACTGGTTTGGATATCGAAACAAAATCGAATGACATTTGGTGGCACGACCTAATTGCCGGCGTTGCAGATACTTGCGAGCCAGTGATGGTCAACGCAGAACATCCGCTGTTTTTACTTTATACCTCTGGCAGCACCGGTAAACCAAAAGGCGTGCAACATTCATCTGCGGGCTATTTGCTACACGCGATGAACAGCATGAGATGGACTTTTGACATTAAAGATAATGATGTGTTTTGGTGTACTGCCGATGTGGGCTGGATTACCGGTCATACCTACGTTGCTTACGGTCCCTTGGCGATGGGCGTGACGCAAATTATCTTTGAAGGTATTCCGACTTACCCAGATGCAGGCCGCTTTTGGCAGATGATTTCAAATCATAAAGTCACGATTTTTTACACAGCGCCAACCGCTATTCGCTCATTGATTAAAGCCGCTGACACGACACCAGCGACGCATCCTAAAAATTACGATTTAACCAGCTTACGCATTTTGGGCTCTGTGGGTGAGCCAATTAACCCTGAAGCTTGGATGTGGTACTTTGAAAACATAGGCGGAAGTCGCTGCCCAATTGTTGATACCTTCTGGCAAACCGAAACTGGCGGCCATGTGATTACCCCGTTGCCAGGCGCTACCGCACTGGTGCCAGGCTCTTGCACGTTGCCGTTTCCTGGCATTGATGTTGCAGTGGTAGACGAAACAGGCAAAGATGTTCCTTGGGGAACTGGCGGCTTACTGGTCATAAAGAAACCATGGCCTTCGATGATACGCACCATATACAACGATGCGGATAGATACGTTTCCAGCTATTTTCCAGCAGATTTAGGTGGAACCGTCTACCTTGCAGGCGATGGCGCGGTACGGGATGCAAAAACTGGCAACTTCACTATTATGGGTCGTATTGATGACGTGCTAAATGTATCAGGCCACCGCTTAGGCACAATGGAAATTGAGTCTGCATTGGTTTCAAACCCCTTAGTAGCAGAAGCCGCTGTGGTGGGTAAACCTCATGATATTAAGGGTGAATCTGTAGTGGCTTACGTGGTGCTAAAAGGCCCGCGCCCAGAAGGGGATGAAGCAAAAAAAATCGTCGCGCAATTACGTGATTGGGTAGGTAAAGAAATCGGCCCGATTGCCAAACCAGATGAAATTCGCTTTGGTGACAACCTACCCAAAACCCGCTCAGGGAAAATTATGCGTAGATTGTTACGGAGCCTAGCAAAAGGTGAAGAAATTACATCTGACATTTCAACCTTAGAGAACCCTGCAATTTTGGATCAGCTAAAAGAAATAGTGAAATAAATAGCGCAAGGCTTGCTAGCGTTTATCACGTAGATGCTAGCAAGACGCTACCTCCATGCGTTAGCATACACACAGCCAACACCAATTCCACAGACGCTAATAGCGGCATCCATCAAAAATAATTCGAGTTAAAAATGAACGCAACAGATTTAATTGGCTACTTTTCAGCATTCTTAACCACCCTTGCTTTTGTACCGCAGGCGCATCACTCTTGGAAAACACGCGATTTATCAGGCGTTTCACTGCCTATGTACAGCTTGTTTAGCCTTGGGGTGGTCGGTTGGCTAATCTACGGCATACTGATTGTTAGCTGGCCCATTATTGTGGCCAATAGCATCACTTTATTATTGGCTTGCGCGGTGCTTTGTCTAAAACTAAAGCACCGCTAAATTCTGCTATCTGCGGCTTTAAACTAAGCGCTGTTAAACTAAGCTTTGTATAGAGGCAGATTATTTTTTACCCAGCGCATACACCACAATATTATCACCAGCGGTATAGCCGAAAATAGCATTGCCACCTGCGGCAACCGCCACATACTGCACGCCATCAATTTCATAACTAATGGGTGGCGCGTTAACCCCAGCATCCACTTTTGTTTGCCATAACAAATCGCCAGTATCGCTACTGTAAGCATTAAAATTACCGCTACCCTCGCCCATAAAAATCAAGCCGCCACGCGTTGCCAACAAGCCGCCCATTAACGGTTGCGCGGTTTTAACTTGCCATTGAATTTTACCTGTTGCTAAATTGATTGCAGACACCGTGCCCCAGCGCGGGTCTGTTGTCGGCTCAGAAGACGCGTAGCGTATGGCAGGTGCGCCATCTTTGGCCGCCTCTTCTACCAGCGTGTATTTAATCGGCGAATGTATGCCTGCCACAAAACTGATTTGGCTACGCTCGTCTAATGCGCTTGGGCTCCAGTTAGAGCCGCCTAAAATGCCAGGATAAAGCACAGTGCCTTCTTTGGTGGCTTTGGCAAACAAATTCTTTTGCGGCACAAAAGCATCAGACTTCATCAGTAACTTACCTGTCTCGCGGTCATTTACGTAATACCAACCTGTTTTACTGGCTTGCCCAACGGCAGCAATCGTTTTACCGTGTGTTTTATAATCAAACAACACTGGTGGACTGGCTAAATCGTAACCCCAAACATCATGTGGCACTTGCTGATAATGCCATTTAATTTTTCCCGTTTCAGTATCTAACGCTACCAATGAAACCGTGTATAGATTATCGCCTGGGCGTGAAATATCATTCATTTGCGGTGATGGATTACCTGTACCAAAGTACAAAGTATTGGTTTTGGTGTCTATCGCAGGCGTACTCCAAGCCGAACCGCCGCCATAACGCCAAGCATCTTGATTGTTTTTAACATTAGCTTTTTCAGCGGCAATATCGCGATGCAATGAAACACCATCAGAGGTAGTTTCAACAAAAGCGCCCTCCCAACCTTGCGCTGGAATCGTATCGAACTGCCAAACGCGTTTGCCGCTATTGACATCATAAGCAGCTAAAAACCCAGGTCGGCCATATCTGCCATCAACCCCAACTACAGCACCAAGTGGCGCATCTTGCGTTGGTGTCGCTAAATGTAAACCATAGCCAACACCAGTAATCCCAACAATAACCTTGCCGTGATAAACCACTGGCGCCATGGCAACACCCACGCCAGTGCCACCATAAACGTCTTTGTGGCTCTTAGCATCGGCTTTACTAAGTGAGCTGGTATTTTCTGTCAGCGCAGTATCATCCGCAACATCAATATCCCAAAGTTTTGCGCCACTTTTAGCGTCAAGCGCAATCAAGCGTGCATCTACCGTACCAATAAACACCTTGCCATTGCTTACAGCTACGCCTCTATTGGCTGGGCCACAACACATTTTCCAATTAGCTCTGCGTTCGTGCTCATAACGCCAAAGCTCCTTCCCCGTTTTCGCATCCAACGCGGCTACGTGGTTGTAAGGTAAAGCCACGTACATTAAACCACCCGTCACAATCGGCGTGGCTTGGAAACTAGCCACCACGCCACTTTTAAACTGCCATGCCAGCGTTAGATCTTTAACATTTTTTTGATTAATTTGCGTAAGCGGAGATAAACGCTGATTGGTAAAATCACGGCCAAAACTTGGCCAGTCTTTACTAATCGGGCTTGATGGTTTGTTCGCTATGCTCGTACAGGCGGAAATGATAAGGCAGCTTAACATTGCTGCACCGTGCAATACAGCTCGGCTTAAATCAGCACGGCTTACTGGAAATCTTTTTGATTGGGCTTGCATAACAATTTTCTCTCTAGCGTAACTAAAATAAGATTGTTTAAGTATACAGATGTGTATAGTTTTTGCAATTTTTAAGACCAATCTAAAGTCGCAGAATCAATATTCGATGCAAATAATGGCTTTTCAATCTCTAACCGATTCACCGTTTAGCGGAGTATTTAGCAAGCTAGAATTAAGCTGAAATATAACCAAAATAGGCCAAAAAAACATGTCCTGCGAGGCAGCACTAGGGCGGCTCTCAGGGCAACCTTTTATGGGTAGGCGGATTCAAAAACCAACTGCAACAGTTAATGCTTAGTTTCAACTTTAGCAGACACTCCAATCAAAGCAATCCGACACCCATTTTTATATACATCACGATATAGCGACATTCGACTTTGCAAGCACTCCAACGCTTAGAAAATTAGAGTACTTGTGATACAAAAAAACAAAATGATTAGAGGCGCCCATCATTAAGAAGCTCATTCAATTAAGCGCGGCCTTTATATTAGCTTTACATTGACGCTAGTGAAACAATCGCCTCAATTTCCACCAACGAATCGCGCGGTAATTTGGCGACTTGTACGGTAGATCTTGCTGGCGTATGGCTGCCAAATGCTTCTGCATAAATGGCATTCATTGCACCGAAATCATCAAGGTTTTTTAGGAATACCGTGGTTTTAGCCACTTTTGATAATGATGCCCCAGCAGCTTCAATCACGGCCTTTAAATTAGCCAACACTTGAGTTGTTTGGATGGCGATATCGCCTTCTACCAAAGTGCCGTCAGCACGCAGTGGGATTTGTCCTGAGGTAAATAACAAGTCGCCTACGACCATCGCTTGTGAGTAAGGACCGATGGCAGCGGGGGCGAGTGGTGTTTGAATAACGTGCATGTAAAATCCTTTGAATTATTTGAAAGTGGAAAAATCAGCTTGGTGATATGTTGAATTATAACGACTGAAACCTAAATCGTCACATTGGATAACTGGCTGATGATTGGCGACTATATCTACTAGTAGCGGACCGGCAGATCTAAGTATTGAAGGTACTCAGATTAATTCAATTTTTATATGTTAATTTTTATAGATGGCTTATCTACATTTTGCGGTAGGATAACTTAAAGAAACATGAACAATATTTTTATTGAGCGGCTGGTACGGTTTAGTAGCGTAATTTAACTAGGCTACTTGTACGAAATAAATAAATGGGTAAAAGCAAAAAAAAGATGCTCTGGGAAGCCCGTCCCTATTGCCTCGCAGGGCATATGTTTTAAGGCTGAATGCCTTGAATTTTATTGCAAATAACGTTTATTAAATATGACTTTTGTGGAAAAAATAATGATGCCCAGCCTTGATAAGTATTGCGCTAACCCTAAGAAATTCTCACTCAAGGAGCATGATCCTAAAGATAAAAGTGAGCGCTCTGGTAGCAAAGAACAAAATGAACTCGATCTGAAGCAGTTGGCGACCGAAATCAATGCGCTACAAAATATTTTGTATGCTGAAGGTCAGCGCAAAGTGTTGCTGGTACTGCAAGGTATGGATGCCAGCGGCAAAGATGGAACGGTGAAGCATGTATTTAACGAATCTGATCCGCTAGGCATTCGCTTGGCTAGCTTTAAAGCGCCAACTAGCGAAGAGCTTGCGCATGATTATCTGTGGCGTATTCACCAGCAAGTGCCGAGGCAAGGCGAGTTAGTGGTGTTTAACCGAAGCCACTATGAAGATGTGCTGATTACCAAAGTGCACAATTGGATTGATGAGGCAGAATGTGAACGCCGCTACGCCCAAATCAACGACTTTGAACGTTTGCTGACAGAAACAGGCACCACGATGGTGAAATGCTTTTTGCATATCTCGAAAGATGAGCAAAAAACGCGTATGCAAGAACGTTTAGACGACCCAACAAAAGCGTGGAAATTTAATACGGGGGATTTAAAAGAACGGGCACTTTGGCCGCAATACATGCAAGCCTACGAGCAGGCAATCAAGTCTACGTCTACGGAGCAAGCGCCTTGGTATATCGTGCCTGCTGACTCGAAAACTAACCGTAATTTATTAATTTCACGGCTTTTACTCAAGGCATTAAAAGACATGAAACTGAAATACCCCGCAACACCTGCGGAGTATAAATCGATTGTGATTGCTGATTAAGTTTGCGCGAGGCAAACACTAATGAAGCTTTACCCCACCCGCATTAACTAATTGCTTGGCCAAAGTTTCACCAATAACGGTGCTGGCACTGGCGCCAATGCGCTTGGCAATGCGGCTGGCAAAGTCTTCTTTATTCGTAAAATCTACAATTTCTTCTTGTTTAATCACTTCACGCGCAACGAAATCCGCGCTGCCAATCGCATCAGCAAGACCTAGCTTAACGCCCTGTTCGCCACTCCAAAACAAGCCGCTAAATGTTTCTGGCGTTTCTTTTAAACGTGCGCCTCTACCATGCCTGACAACCGCTTTAAATTGTTCGTGAATTTCATCCAGCATATGCTGAGCTAGCGCTTGCTGCTTTGGATTCACTGGAGAAAAAGGATCTAACATGCCTTTGTTTTCACCTGCGGTCATTAAGCGGCGCTCTACACCCACTTTTTTCATCACTTCGGTAAAGCCATAACCATCCATCAACACACCGATAGATCCAACAATACTGGCTTTATCCACATAAATTTTATCCGCCGCCACAGCAATGTAATAGCCACCCGAAGCGCAAATATCCTCAACCACTGCATACACAGGAATCTTCGGGTGCAATTTCTTTTGGCGATAAATTTCATCGTTAATAATGCCAGCTTGTACCGGGCTGCCACCAGGGCTGTTCATGCGTAAAATAATACCTTTGGTGCCTTTGTTGTCGTAGGCATCATGCAGGCTACTCATGACAGAGTCAGCATTTACCTCGCCACCAGCCTCAATCACCCCGTTAATATCAATGAGCGCCGTGTGAAATTCAGAACCTTTTTTACCGCCGCCAAAGATACCCAATACATAAAACAGCACGATGAATAAATAAATAAACATCAGCGCCTTAAAAAACACGCTCCAGCGACGGGATATTTTTTGCTCAGTAAGCGCAGTTGATGCAAGTTTCTCTATGGTGTCACGCTGCCACTTTGTATCTGGCGCTTGTGTATGTTGCTGCTGATTATCTTCTGACATGGCGGTATTTTCTCTATGGCTTATTTAAATTGAGGTAGGGTTTACTTTAACTTGCACTTGCACTTGCACTTGCACTTGCTATATTGATGACAATTTGTTGATTTTGTTCAATCACTTCTATCGGTTTTAAACTTTTACCTTTACACGGCCCCATCACACAAAAGCCAGTATCTGGTCGATAATGCGCGCCATGCGTAGCACAAATTAAGTAATCTTTTTGTGCGGTGAAAAATTCACCTTCATTCCAGTCTAACTCAACGGGCACATGCGCGCATTTATTCACATAAGCATAAGGCTTGCCATGAAATCGCACTACAAAACCCGTAGCAAACTCACCTAACGCAGGCAGTGCAAATCTTAACCCTTTGGCTTCATCTTGCAAGTCGTCACTTTTAAAAATAATGGTATTTTCAGCTTGGTTCATCGTATATCTAACTTATTTTTAACTTAAGCATGTTCCAGCAACCATTTACTTAAACTGGCAAAATCATCAAATTGCTGAATTGGGTTTAAATGTTGCCATTGCTCGGCTGGCTGCGCGCCGTATGTAACACCAACCGAGCTGACACCCGCATTTTTCGCCATCTGTAGATCATAACTCGTGTCACCAATCATCAAAGTACGCTCAGGCAATGTCACAAAATGCTCCATTAACTCATCTAACATTTGCGGATGCGGCTTTGAAAAACATTCATCTACAGTACGTGTTGAATGAAAATAGTGCGCCAAACCACAATGTTCCAGCGCCAAATTCAATCCGCGCCGACCTTTTCCAGTTGCGACAGCCAGCTTAAAGCCACGTTTATTCAAGGCCATGATGGTTTCAGCTGCATCGGCAAACAAAGGAATTTCACTTTCTCCTGCATAATAATTGCTGGTGTATTGTGCAGAAAATGCTTGCGCCTGACCAGCAGGAATATCCCCATATAGGGCGTGAATGGCTTCACCTAAACCAAGTCCAATGATATTACTGGCGGTTTGCGCGCTGATTGTTGGCAAACCCACTTGTTCGGCGGCTTTAAGCACTGCCTTGGTAATCATGCTAGTAGAGTCAGCTAAAGTACCATCCCAATCCCAAACGATTAAATCAAACTGATTTGGCATTCTTCTATATTCTTTCTATATTTATAACTATCATTTTATTCATAAAAATGAGTGTTTTAAGATTCTAATTTTTGTAAAAATTTACTTAATTCAGCCGGCATTGGAGCAGTCAACTCAAGCTTATCGCTAGTTAATGGATGGCGGATTTTAGTGACGGATGAATGTAAAAACATACGTTTTAAGCCATGTTTGACCAAAGTTTTGTTTAAGGCAAAATCACCATATTTATCATCACCCACAATCACAAAGCCCAAATGCGCCAACTGAACACGTAGCTGATGAGTACGCCCTGTCACCAATTGCGCCTCTAGCAAACTATATTTCCCTATAGTCGGGCTATTGAAATTTTTAATTAACTTAAACAATGTCTCAGAAGTTTGACGCTCATCGTACTTGTCTTTAGACGCATCAGTCACCACATTCACACGGCGCTCACCATTAGGTAAAATATATTTTTGTAACTCTAGCACCACACGTTTTTTTTGCTCCAGCCACTCGCCTTGCACCAACATCACATAGCGCTTATCGGTTTGATGGTTGCGAATCGCCTCATGTAAAGCCACTAACGCACTTCTCTTTTTTGCCAGCATCAGCACGCCTGAAGTTTCGCGGTCAAGTCGGTGTACTAATTCTAAAAACTTAGCTTTAGGGCGCTCTAAACGAAGCTGTTCTATCACGCCACGACTAATGCCGCTTCCACCGTGAACCGCAAAACCAGCAGGTTTATCAATCACCAGCATGGCGTCATCTTCAAAAATAATCGCCTGCTCAAATTTTGAAGTCGCAGGTGCAGCATGCTCTGGCTTATCAATAATCGTTGCACGCGTAGGCGGAATCCTGACAACATCACCCAAACTTAAACGAAAATCGGCATCAATTCGCTTTTTATTTACCCGCACTTCTCCGCTACGTAAAATGCGATAGACATGGCTTTTTGGCACGCCTTTAAGTGTCTTGGTAAGGTAGTTATCAACGCGCTGACCTTCGCTGGCTTCGTCAACGGTTAAAAATGCTGCAGCTAGCTCGCTAACTGTTGATAATTTATTGCTTTGATCTGAAGTTGTTATATTGTTCATGCTTTGCTTAAATGGTTGATGTGGCTTATACTTTGCCAGTTATTCTGAATTTAGAAATAAAATTCACGATAAGAATACACTTATTAATGTCAATTAATATCAATAAGCATATTGCAATGAATGCATTTGTTTCTAAATTGGTGATTATAGTTAAAAGATAGTAATAACAAATACTTGGTTAATACCGCTCGCCATATTATAAAGTAGCGGTAAGTAAAGATTAGCGCTTAAGCCGCCGCAGACAAATAAACATAAAGCGCGACTTAAAGTGACAGTTAAATTTGATGTACTACAAACTCGATATATCTTTTATTAAGAATATAAAGATTGGATAGACAAGCAAATTAGGATTTACTGAAGATAGAATTTTAACGAATTTATGCTACAAGTGGCATAAATTTAATAATTAGTTTGCTTTAACGAACAATAGACTTGTTTTAACTTGATGATTTTCAACTAAAACAATTAAATTACAAGCATCAACTAACTTAGTCCAAGCGACTATCTTAGTTAATCTGTAAGTAGAATGCGGTTCTCCGCCACACACCGTTAAAATGCATTACTGCGCCCCTTGCGCCTTCATCGTAGTCCTGCCAGAGTTATGGTACTTTCACTTTAAACGCCTTCAATATATGCTTTTTAAACAAGCAGTATGCTTTGTTAAATTAGCAGTTAGTCTGCCCGCCTTGCATAGCGCAGGAGCAAACAATGAAACGCATGTTATTTAATGCAACGCAGTCAGAAGAATTACGCGTTGCGATAGTAGATGGTCAAAAACTCATCGATTTAGATATTGAACACGCTGGTAAAGAGCAACGTAAAAGCAATATTTACAAAGGTGTTATCACCCGCATCGAACCTTCTTTAGAAGCGGCTTTTGTCGATTACGGCATGGACAGACATGGCTTTTTGCCATACAAAGAAGTAGCACGTAGCTACTATAAAGAAGGCGCAGACGGAAAATCTCGCATTCAAGATGCCTTAAAAGAAGGCCAAGAACTCATCGTTCAAGTGGATAAAGACGAGCGCGGCAACAAAGGTGCGGCCTTAACAACCTTCATCTCGCTCGCTGGCCGTTATTTGGTGTTAATGCCGAATAATCCTCGTGGCGGTGGTGTATCACGCCGCATTGAAGGCGAAGATCGCGATGAACTACGTGATGTTTTAGCACAATTAGAAGTGCCAAAAGGCATGAGCATTATCGCCCGTACCGCTGGTATTGGCCGTAACGCTGAAGAATTACAGTGGGATTTAAACTACCTTACACAGTTATGGACTGCCATTGATGGCGCTTCTGCCATGCAAGCTGGCGCCTACTTAATTTACCAAGAAGGTAGCCTAGTCATTCGCGCGATTCGCGATTACTTTAGCTCTGATATTGGTGAAATCTTAATCGACACACCAGATATTCATGAACAAGCAGTCCAGTTTATGAACCATGTGATGCCAGGCAATGTATCTCGCGTTAAGTTATATCAAGACGAAATTCCATTATTTACGCGCTTTCAAATTGAACACCAAATTGAATCTGCGTTCTCACGCGAAGTTCGCTTACCTTCAGGCGGCGCCATTGTTATTGACCATACCGAAGCATTAGTTTCAGTAGACGTCAACTCTGGTCGTGCAACCCGTGGTAGCGATATTGAACATACTGCATTCAACACCAATATGGAAGCGGCTGAGGAAGTAGCTCGCCAGTTACGTTTACGTGACTTAGGCGGATTAGTGGTCATTGACTTTATTGATATGGAAAGCCAGCGCAATCAACGTGAAGTTGAAAATGCATTACGCGACGCTCTGCATTTTGACCGTGCGCGCGTACAAACAGGCAAAATTTCACGCTTTGGTTTGTTAGAGTTATCACGCCAACGCTTACGTCCTAGCTTGGGCGAAACAAATCATATTCCATGCCCGCGTTGTAGCGGTACTGGCCATATTCGTGGTATTGAGTCTACTGCATTGCACATTTTACGTATTACGCAAGAAGATGCGATGAAAGACAATAGCGCGATTATTCAAGTGCAATTGCCTGTAGAAGTCGCAACTTTCTTATTGAATGAAAAACGTGCGGACATTCATGCCATTGAACAGCGCATGGGCGTTGAAGTGGTATTGATTCCTAACATTCATCTTGAAACGCCTAACTACAACATTGTGCGGGTTAAACATGATGATGTGACCGAAGAAACTAGCCGTGCTAGCTACAAACTGGTAGAAATGCCAACGGAAACTTCATACATTCCAAATGCAGAAGAAGTCGCGAAAGCAGTGAGACCAATCGCCGCAGTTAAAGACATTACACCTGCTGCACCAGCACCAATTGTGGCTGAAAAGGCAGTTGCGGAAGTTGCACCCGCGCCTAAGTTATCATTAATAGCGCGCATTAAGAGCTTCTTTAGTGTGTCATCTTCAAATAAAGTAACGCAAAAAACTGAAGCTGAAAAAACGGAAGAAACTAATAAAGACAGCAATCGTAACAACCGTAACCGTAATCGTAACAATCGCAACCGTAATGATCGAAATAAAAGCGAGCGTTCTGACAAAGGTGCTACGCCAAATCGCAACAATGAGGCTAAAGTTCAGGAAGCAAGCCCTTCTGAAACAAAACCACAAGAACCGCGTCAACAAAAACAGCAACAACCTCGTAACGAGCAGTCTCGTAACGAACAATCTCGCAAAGATCAGCAACGCAACAATACTCCACAAGTAGCGGCAGAGGGAAGTGCGTTAAACGTTGTTGATGCGCCGGCTAATGAGGCAGGTACAGAGCAACGAGGGGGACGTCGCAATCGCAATAACCGCCGTGGTCGTCGTGACCGTGAAGAAACTGTAACGCCTGATGCAAATCGCGCTTTTGTGCCTAATGATGAAGTTAGCGCCATTCAATCGAGTGAGTCTAAAGCTGATACAGCGCTGCCTAAATCTACCAATCAACCAACAGTTGATTTAGTAAGCACCACTATGCCTGCATCTACTGAAAATTTCATTGAAACGAAAAGCAGTGAAGCATCTGCAAGCCAAGTGACTGCTATCCAAGCGTCTGTAAATGAAGTCGCTAAAGTAAAAACTGACGGCAGAAAAGCTAGGCCAGCTAAATCCTCAGCAGCGAATGTAGATAAAGTTACTGCGGTTAACTCTGAGCCAATAGTGGTTGAAGCTGCACAAGTGGCAGTCGCTGACAAAGCAGAATTGCCAGCTAAAACTGACAACAAACGCCCTGCTCGCCCACGTAAAGCAAAAACAGAAGCTAAACCAGTGGATTTAGCGGCGGTAGGTTTACAATTAGTGGAAACAAAAGCGGACGCACCTAAAGTAGTTGTATCAGCAGAAACTGAAAAGCCACGTGCACCACGTAAAGTGGCTTCATGGCAAAAAAGTGCTAAAGATCAAGCTAGTGCAGAACCGATGGTGATGGTAGAAACACAAAATAAGTAGTGATTATTGCAATCCAATAAAACTAGTTAAGTAACAATAAAACAGCCCGAAATTCAGGGCTGTTTTATTGTGTATTCGATCAAAATCATGAAGAGATTTAGGTAGTGCAGCTTCAAGCGGTAGTATTTGGAATAAGGCTACTTACAATAAGTTTGGCTTAAGATAAGCCAGCATTGAACACGTTAACGAGAAGCTGTCTGACCAGATTCAGCATTGAGCTTAATGTAAAACAATGAACAGCTCTCGGCATCTAGCAATGATAACAGCTGATCGATTGCCGCTCCGTTAGAAAAAAATTCAAGCACAATAGGTAACTCACCAGCTAGCTCAAAAAAGTGTTGCTCATGTAAGCGTCCGTGACGGCCAAAACCCGCCATTGCACGGACGGCTGAACCTCCAGAAATACCAACATGCTCAGCTTGCTTCAAAATCCATTCATATAATAATTTACCATGTAGACGTGAGTCCTCTGGCACAAATAACTTCAGATAAATACCTTGCATCATATTAACCTCCGTATTAATTGAATCGTGAGCAACCCTAAGC
The DNA here is from genome assembly GCA_903846555.1 of uncultured Pseudomonadota bacterium. Lineage (GTDB taxonomy): Bacteria > Pseudomonadota > Gammaproteobacteria > Burkholderiales > Methylophilaceae > Methylotenera. The sequence continues at coordinate 5,858 of CAINBI010000157.1, read as the reverse complement.
CTGTCATGGTCAGTGAACCTAATACATGGACTAATATATGTGTTGCAGCCCAGCCGTATTGACCGCGTGACAATAACGTGACGGCTTCTGCGGAAAAGGTAGAAAATGTAGTCAAGCCACCGAGCAGGCCCGTCATGACAAAAAGTCTGAGTTCTGGAGTAAAAGTAGCGCTCATGGTAAATAACCCCATAAATAAACCCATGAGATAACCACCGATTAAGTTTGCGGCTAAGGTACCGAGCGGCAATGTGGGAATAGTTGCATTAAGCATAAAACCCAGACCCCAGCGCATCCAAGCTCCGATTGCGGCGCCCACACCTACCGCTAAAAACCCGTTAAATCCCATGCGTTGTCCCCAAATCTTATTAATGCAAACTAATTTATACAATATAATAATGCATCAACGTCATTATGAAGAAAGTATATTTTGCGCGTCTTATTCGTTAGCTCTGAAGTATTTCCACTCATTAAAACTGGCGGATTGGCAGATGTAAGCGGCTCACTGCCTACCGCCTTGCAAAATATTGGCGTGGATATCCGCATACTAATGCCAGGCTACCCAGCTGTATTAGATAAGCTGACTAATCTTCAAACAATTGCTACGTTAGAAAATCTGCCCGTGATTAACAACGCATCCCTCATGATGGGCACAATTGAAGATACCCAAGTAAAAGTCATGGTCATTAAGTCTGCGGATCTCTATGAGCGCGAGGGCGGTCCGTACTCAGATACTAATGGATTAGAGTGGCTGGATAACCCTTTGCGCTTCGGTGTGCTATCAAAAGTGGCGGCTATTTTAAGTGGTTCGCACTCGCCAATTGCTGATTGGCAACCAGATGTTGTACATTGCAATGACTGGCAAACGGGCCTAACACCAGCTTATATGAAGCTGGTAGAACACTCCCAGGCCAAGTCCATGATCAGCCTGCATAATATGGCATTTCAGGGTTGCTACGCGCCAGGTTGGCTATCTACCTTAGCGTTACCCCATACCAATTTTGCAGTAGAAGGCTTTGAATATCACGGACAATTGTCATTTTTAAAGGCAGGTATTTTTTACGCCGACACAATAACTACAGTAAGTCCAAGTTACGCAAAAGAAATTCAAACTGCCGAGTTTGGTTTCGGTTTAGAAGGTTTGTTAAGCAAACGTGGCAACGAAATTAAAGGGATTTTGAATGGTATTGAAACCGACGAATGGAACCCAGAGGTGGATCCACACCTAGTCCAAACTTATAGTGCAGCTAAACTGGCGGGTAAAAAGCTGGTTAAAAGGGCCTTACAAGAAAGATTGGGGCTTCACGTTGATGCAAGCGCACCATTATTAGGCGTAGTTAGTCGCCTGACGCATCAAAAAGGTCTAGATATGCTAGTGCCTATTATGCAAAGTTTAATAGATGCTGGCTGCCAATTAGCATTACTGGGAAGTGGTGAAAACGCGCTAGAGAATGCGTTTCGTATGCTAGCAAGCAACAACCCTGAAAGCGCCAGCGTTACCATAGGCTACAATGAGCCTCTTTCGCACCAAATTATGGCTGGGTGCGATATGTTTGTCATGCCTTCGAGATTTGAACCTTGTGGTCTGAATCAGTTATATGGCTTAGTTTATGGCACACCACCTATTGTTAACGCCACTGGCGGCTTAGCTGACTCGGTTGTGGATACTAACATCATCACCTTTAAAAATAAGACTGCTAATGGCTTTGTCATGAGTGAAGCAAGTTCTGCCAGCTTGCTAAGCTGCATAAAACAGGCTTTAAATGTATTCAATAATGATGAAAGTGCATGGCGCCAAATTCAGAAAAATGGCATGTCGCTCAATTTAAGTTGGGATAAAAGTGCGCTAGAATATTTAGCTGTTTATGAAGTGCTCACAAAACCAGAACGGTAAAATGATAAAATTTAGCGGAGATAGGAAACTTGGCACGAGCTATGCTTAATGTAAATCATGCTTCTCCAAAGCTAGTTTCTCCTCCCTCAAAGGGCGTCTTGTTAGACGCCCTCTTTTTTTGTTACTGCCTTCGTATTCCGCAAGACATTAAAATGCCCGCTTATTAAGCTAGAATCATCAAAAAGACATGCCCCTCGACTAATTCATTCGAGGGCAGGCCCTACGAGCCAATAGGGACTGGGCTCCCAGAGCATCTATTTTAACGATACGAGCAGATTTTTTATCTGTCAATCAGTCAATTTCATGTTTTTTCTTACGAAACTAAGTTTTATTTAACGATAAAGTGTTCGCGATAATATTTAAGCTCTTCAATTGACTCATAAATATCCGCCAGAGCTTCATGTTTGCTGGCCTTTTTAAAACCAGAATAAATTTCTGGTTTCCAGCGACGCGCAAGTTCTTTAAAGACGCTAACATCCAAATTACGGTAGTGAAAATAGCTTTCCAAATCGGGCATGTAACGCGCCATAAATCGGCGGTCTTGGCAGATAGAATTACCGCACATAGGTGATTTACCTGCTGGCACGAACTGTTGCAAAAATGCGACCATTTGCAAAGTGGCTTCAGCTTCATTCAACGTAGATGTTTTAACCTTCTCAATCAGACCAGAACGGCCATGTGCGCCTTTGTTCCAAGCATCCATAGCATCTAATACAGCATCACTTTGATGAATGACAAATACTGGCGACTCGCCTAATACATTTAGCTCAGCATCGGTTACCACTGCGGCAAGCTCTAAAATGCGATCAGAATCTGGTAATAAGCCACTCATTTCCATATCAAGCCAAATTAAATTATTTTGATTAGTGCTGCTGATTAACTCTGCCATCATGATTTCCATTAAAAATTTAAGTTAAAAGCAAACTTGATGAACTAACATCAATGAAATGCTTCACAATGTAACCATCTTAACCGAACTAACTAAATTATGTCTTTAGCACCTACTTTTATCTTAACTTTTACGTTTATCGCATTACTCGTATCTACTACTTTAATTCGCCTATGGCTTGGTCGCAGGCACATTGCTTATGTGCAAACTCACCGAGATCAGGTACCAACGGCATTTAAAGAAAGCATCGCGTTAGACGCACATCAAAAAGCAGCAGATTACTCATCCGCTAAAACTAAATTAATGATGATTGAGGCTTTCACACAAGCACTTCTACTGGTCGCCTTAACACTAGGTGGCGGATTGCAGTTTATTGATGATATTTGGCGTTATTTACTACCAACGCAAGAGATTATTCGTGGTGCCTTGGTCATTTGTAGCGCAATGCTAGTTAGCAGTTTTATTGACTTGCCTTTTGAATATTACAAAACCTTTTCTATCGATGAGCAATTTGGTTTTAACAAAATGACACCCGCCATGTTTTTTAGTGACCTTGTTAAACACAGCCTAATTGGCATTGCTTTAGGTGCGCCTATTTTGTTTGCAGCGTTATGGCTGATGCAAGGTGCTGGTGTCTATTGGTGGCTATATCTGTGGCTGGTTTGGAGCGGGTTTAATCTGTTGATGTTGGCGGTTTATCCGACATTTATTGCGCCCTTATTCAATAAGTTTTCCCCACTTGAAGATGAAAGCCTGAAACAACGCATTGAAGCATTGCTCACAAAATGTGGCTTTAAATCACAAGGTCTTTTTGTGATGGATGGCTCTTCACGTAGCAGTCACGGTAATGCATACTTTACAGGTTTTGGCTCATCAAAACGCGTGGTGTTTTTTGACACATTACTTGAAAGACTAAATGCCGATGAAATTGAAGCGGTGTTAGCCCACGAACTTGGTCACTTTAAACATCACCACGTCATCAAACGTATTGCGCTCATGTTTTTTGTCAGCTTTTTAGGCTTAGCATTACTGGGCTGGCTAATGAGTCAACATTGGTTTTATGCGGGCTTAGGTGTCACTCAGGAGAGTAACTATATGGCCTTAATATTACTTTTATTAGCGTCACCAGTATTCTTGTTTTTGTTGCGCCCCCTAATGGCTAGTTATTCACGAAAAAATGAATTTGAAGCCGACAGCTATGCCGCCACTCATGCCAATGCAAAAGATTTAATTGAGGCGCTAGTGAAGTTATATCGCGATAATGCCTCTACGCTAACGCCAGATCCATTACATTCAGCTTTTTATGACTCACATCCGCCAGCAAGTATTAGAATCTCTAAATTAGCGGCATATACATAGAATGATGGCAAGATTACTTAGGAGGCAAGTATGAAAACACTACTTTTATTTTGTTTGTTACTAATCACTAGCAATGGCTACGCTGATCCGTTTCAAAAAGCAGATGCTTTAGCTGGCAAAGCCCTGGTAGACAAGAACTGCATTAGTTGTCACGCGGAAAGTTTTGGTGGGGATGGTTCAGCTATTTACACGCGAGAATATCGCAAGGTTAAAACTTCAAAGGGCTTGGTGGCTCAAATACGCAATTGCAACACCATGATAGGTCTAAAGTGGTTTGAAGACGAAGAACTCAACGTTGCCAGCTATTTAAACAAAACTTACTATAAATTGACTGAATAATTGGATACTTTGCACATTAACGACTCTATCAATACGCAAGATAAAACACGCTTGCAAGGCACTATCGTAGCGGCCTACGGCAAACGATTTCAAGTTGAATTAACCGATAGCAAAGCACGCATTAGCTGCGTTACCCGTGGCAAAAAAACCGATCTGGCCTGCGGCGATCTGGTGACGATACAACTCACGGATAAGCATGAAGGCGTGATAGAAACCATTCTGCCAAGAAAAACACTGCTATATCGTAGCAATGCATTTAAAAGCAAAATGCTCGCTTCTAACGTTACGCAGATTATTATTGTATTAGCCACCCAACCAAGCTTTTACGAAGCCTTGCTTAACCATTGTTTAATCGCTGCGGAAGCAGCAAGCATCAAAGCTTTAGTGGTATTGAACAAATGTGACTTGGCTGATAACGATGATGCGAAACAAAAATTAGCACTTTACACAGGACTGGGTTACCCCGTACTGGCGCTGTCTGCAAAAGAAGATATATCGTCGCTTAGACCGTATTTACAAGGTGAGGCGAGCATTTTAGTCGGTCAGTCTGGGATGGGAAAGTCGACTATTATCAACGCCCTATTGCCAAATGAGGATGTACGCACCAGAGAAGTGAGCCTTGTGTTAGATAGCGGCAAACACACCACTACCGCTGCGCATTTATATCATTTAGATGAACATAGCCAGTTAATTGATTCACCCGGCCTGCAAGAATTTGGATTACATCATCTCAGTACCGATGAACTTGAGCATGCCTTTATCGAATTTAGAGCTTTTTTGGGCAAGTGTAGGTTTAACAACTGCAAGCATTTGCAAGAACCCGATTGCGCCATAAAAAATGCGGTTAATTCCGGCGAAATAACCCCTGAAAGATTAGCAATTTATAAAATATTACGTACTGAAATATCAACATCAAGTTAATAGTTTTTTAAATGAGACTGTTATTGGCTAATCAATAATTATCAACCGTGCTACTTAAGTGCCCCTAGTTTTCACTTTAGTACTTAATTAGCTAGTAAGAATATAGTTAACGAGCGGCCAAATTCCTACAATTATGTAGTCATTTACCTACATAATTTACATGGGTGAATACTTATGGAAATTCAGATTAATCTTATTGTAGGAATCTGCATCAAAGGTTACTATTGGGGCACAACATATTATTACGCAATTAAAAAGCGTATTGATATTGTGCTTCACGATAGATAGTCAAAAAAATAAACATGGATATGACGGTATATAAGCAAGCTGGAAATATACCTTGCTAACTAGTTCTCATCCATAAACACCATAAATTATCACTGGCGATCAATTAGCATGCTCTTATGATGCGAGTTTGCTTGCCCATTCTGGTTAAAATCAGCTCAACTTGGCTGCATT
>CAINBI010000156.1 GCA_903846555.1 uncultured Pseudomonadota bacterium | reverse complement strand
TTTGCGCCTATCCCACCCAAAGTCATGAGATGCTGTTTGATGCGCATACGCGCGCCTTTACCGCATTAGGTGGCATCACTAAACGCGGTATCTACGACAACATGAAGAGTGCTGTCGATAAGGTGCAAAAAGGTAAAGGCCGTATCGTCAACACGCGCTTCTTCGCCATGACCGCACATTATCTTTTTGATCCTGATTTCTGCAACGTCGCTTCAGGCTGGGAGAAAGGCGTAGTCGAGAAGAATGTGCAAGATGCACGGCGACGCGTCTGGTCTGAGGCGAGGAAGCATAAGTTTAGCCACTTTGGCGAACTCAACGCCTGGTTAGAAACGCAGTGTCGCTCGCTATGGGCAACGCTGCCTCATCCTGACTACGCAAGCCTGACCATTGCGGATGTGCTGGAACAAGAGCAGCTATATATGATGCCAATGCCTACGCCCTTTGATGGCTATACAGAAGTATTGGCGCGTGTTTCCAGCACTTGCTTAGTGACCGTGCAACGCAATCGTTATTCGGTGCCACGTCATCTGGCGAACAGTAAAGTCGCGGTCCATCTATACCCAGAGTGCATGACCATTTATGCAGACAATACCTTGGTGGCAAGTCACCTACGATTGTATGAGCGCGACCAGACTCGCTATGACTGGCAGCACTATATTCCGCTGATTGACCGCAAGCCTGGCGCGCTTCGTAATGGCGCACCTTTTGCCGAAATGCCGTTACCCTTACTCAAGCTGCAATCTGAATTGCGACGACGTGAGCGACTCATGGGCGACCGCATCATGGCCAGCGTGCTGGCTAATGTGCCAGTCCATGGTTTAGAAGCAGTATTGATTGCAGTAGAACAAGTGCTATCTTCTGGCGCGCCCAGTGCTGAACATATTCTCAATGTATTAACCCGACTCAAACCACCCAAGGTTCCGGCGCAGGTGGCCACCAGCCTCACGTTACTTGAGGAGCCCTTGGCCAATACGGCTCGTTACGACAGTTTGAATGCGAAGGAGATTAACCATGCCTGACATCATCACCCAGCTTAAAGTCCTTAAATTACACGGCATGGCCGATAGCTATGCAGAACTCGTCAGCCAAGGTGCGCATGGCGCTACCGCGTCACTGGATTCCTCTGAATGGTTGCTACGGCATTTAGTGGAGGCCGAATCTACCGACCGTGCCATACGCTCTATTGCATATCAAATGCATACGGCCAGATTTCCTATCCACCGAAATCTGGAAGGCTTTGAGTTTGAGGAATCCAGTGTCGATGCTGCATTGATTGATCGGCTTGCCACCATGACGTTTACTGATGCCGCTGAGAATATAGTCTTGGTCGGTGGCTCCGGCACGGGTAAATCACACTTGGCCACGGCTTTGGGTGTCGCTGGCATTCAGTATCATGGCAAGCGGGTACGTTTTTATTCTGTCGTGGAGTTAGTCAATAATCTGGAACGAGAGAAATCCGCAGGCAAACAAGGTAAGTTGGCGATGAGCTTGATGCAAATGGATCTGGTGATTCTGGATGAATTGGGTTACTTGCCATTCTCTCAAGCAGGCGGTGCGTTGTTGTTTCATTTGCTGTCACGTTTATATGAACGCACCAGTGTGATTATTACTACCAATTTAAGCTTCTCGGAATGGAGTAGCGTATTTGGTGATGCCAAGCTCACCACTGCATTATTGGATCGACTGACGCATCATTGCCATATTGTTGAAACAGGCAATGAATCTTATCGATTCAAGCACAGCAGCACGCAAGCGAAAGGTCGTATCAAGGCACGGGAGACTGAGCGGAAAGAATTTGTAATACCAGAAAACGCAGACTTCTAATAAAGCATTAAAAAAGGAGCTTAAGACTTAGTCAGTTTGGTCGACTTATCCACAGCGGTGTAGTAATCTACACCTAATAAACGCCTGGTCAAAATTCAACGCGCACAGGTGGTCATTTTTAAACGCGCGTCAACATACGACACAATTTAGTAAAAAAACCCTCTAAGTCAAGTAATTAACGGGATTTATTTGATGTTAAATTGTCATCCATGTGACACTTGGGGTTCTCTGTATTTCAACGCCATTTTCAGTGGTGATATACGTTAGGTAGCATGAGTGGCTAGGATTCGATAATACTTTCGGTGTGAAAATCGCGTACACATCACCATGACCTGCTCTTGCCGATTTCGTAATTAGCCCAGGATGGCCTTCTCTATGAATTTTGCTACCTATTGCGTGAGTGGCGGTGTAGTCTGATAGATGAAGAATCTCTGGATGCGTTTTAATGGCTGGACGCAGGTCGATTAACAGTGAGTCACAGCGTACTGAATAAATTCTGCGTTGAATTTCAACACCAGGCATGTTGAAGCCAGCATCTTCCAGCAAGCCTTTTTGCCAGTGATACACGGTTTCATGTACAGTTGTTTCTATGGAGTCGGCTCCATACCAAACTCCAAATGATCCATCCGAGAATCTACTTTGTGCAGAGTTCTGGAATGGGTAGCCAATTGCATCGTTCCATTCGGCTTCCTCAAATGGTCTGTCTATCACTGGCTGATGCGAATTGAATAGTTTAGGCTTTGTTTCAAGTTCCAATAACTGGGCTGAATGCCAAGCCTCTGGGTCATCGGTTAAGTCATCAAACAGATTTTCTGAAACCCTTAAAGAGACAATGTTTCTCGTTAAATCCTGATGTATATCCGCAAGAGCAAGTGATGAAAACAAAGAGTCCATCAGTTGCCACGAGCACGATCTAAATAGCTACGCACATACAACAAACCTGGGAATCCCATTTCAGCAATAGTGCCAATCGGTGTATTGCCATGTAATGCTTTGTTTCTGGTTTTCATCCAAGCGTAAGCCAAATCAGGATTGTTTGGAAAAAGTAAGCGTAAATCTTTGTGGATGGCGAGTAAATTGCCTGCTCTGTCCAGCATATCTCTGCTTGCGGAAATAGCATCCCCCTTTTTATATCTTGCGAGAGCGGCTCTGTTTTCGGTAGATAAGCCAAGGGCTGCAAGCTTTTCTTCACTTGTTAAATTCCATAGATCAAACATTTTCAGAAGCATCGGCGTGATTTTTGAGCGATCAACTTCTGTTTTATTGCCAGCTACGGTGGTTTGTGTGGTTGTCATAACGACCTCCATTTGTATATATGCAACATTATGAGTTGTATATGCTACTCTTGTGGGCTAAAAAATCAAGCACCATTTTCGGTTTGGAATAGTTGTTGCGTGGGTGATTATATTTTTAATCAACGGTAGCACCTGCGGTAGAGTAGCTGCTATTTTTTAATGTTTACGCTACACTGATTGCTTAACTGTTTGATTAACCTATGATTTGGAAGTGGTGGGGTAGAACCCCATCAGCCACCCCAGTTTTTATAAGCCTCACAGCGTTGTGGGGCTTTTTTGTTTCTAGTGAGTTTTAATTATTGTAGCTACATTTCATCAGTGAAAATTAAGGGCTGCCAATTACGATAGCTCTAATTCTTAGACATTAAATAGCCACAGTACCCGCACTTCCTACGCATTTTGCCGCGATTCAAATCCAGACACATCTGACATCGCTCTTACTTATAGCCCATATTACCTTTAGCGGGTTTACAGACAAGTACAGTACCGCTAGAGGTTGTGAAGCAGTTGCAGTACAAAATAATCACGGATACACGGCAATATCTAACTATACTAGATGTCAGCTAACTGATTGCGCAGGTTATCGACCGCGTCTGGCTCACCACGAACCCGAAAGAAGGCACCTTCATCTTCTGAGCGTTCCTCTAGCACTTGGCAGCTGGCGTATATTTTCCCGCGTAGTTGTTGTGCAGACCAAGGCAGAAAAAACTCGGCCTCAACCAAATCCTGCTGAAAAAATGCGACGATTGTCTGGTGCAACTTGGCAACATCTTCAGGCCGACGTGCGCTCATGACAATGCATTCTGGATACCGTGCCATCAGGGCGGCTTCGCACTCAGCTTGCGCCGTTGAATCGCCGACGTAATCAATCTTGTTGAAAATACGGATGCGCGGCACGACATTCGCACCGATTTCTTCTAGCACTTCGTTGGTAACCTCAAGTTGCCGCTCAAACCCAGGGTCACTTGCATCAATAACGTGCAACAGTAGCGAGGCATCAAGCGCTTCATCTAACGTAGACTTGAATGAGGCAACAAGGCCATGCGGCAGGTTTTTGATGAAGCCTACGGTGTCGCTCACAAGTATGCGTGGCACGCTTTCTGGGTGTAGCGCCCGCACTGTGGTATCAAGCGTTGCAAACAGCTTATTCGCCACCAGCACCTCGCTACCCGTAAGCGCACGCATTAATGTGGATTTACCCGCGTTGGTATAGCCGACAAGCGCTACGCCAGCCAGACCCTGCCGCTCTTGCCGACGGGCGCGCTGGGTTTTACGCTCTACATCCATTGCGACAATTTCCTGTTGAAGTTCGGCAATACGGTCACGGATCTTGCGTCTATCTAACTCTGTTTGCGACTCGCCAGCACCGCGACCGCCTTCACCGCTACGCTGCCGCCCTTGTGAACCAGCTAGCTTGGCAGCCTCACGCATGCGTGGCGCCATATAGCCAAGGCGCGCGATTTCTACCTGAGCGCGTGCCGCGCGGGAGCGAGCATTACGATGGAAAATTTCGAGAATAACCATCGTGCGGTCCATCACTATGCAGCCAACCTCAAGTTCAAGATTACGCGCCTGCGATGGCGATATTTCGTGGTCAACCAAAAGCGTGTTGATTTCCAATCCTTCTGGACTAGCTATGACTTCATTCAGCTCATCTAGCTCGTATTCATTGTTCACGTAGGCATGTATTTCCTGCCGCTTGCCAGCGCCAAGATAGGCCGTCATATCAAAGCCTGCACGCTTCTGCACAAATGTTTTTACAACGATATAACCCAGCGTTTTTGCAAGCTCGCGCAGCTCGTTCAGTGATGCCTCAAACTCAATGTCAGTCACGTTCGGTAGTTGAACCGCCGCAACAACGGCATAGTTGGGTTTTTCTTTAACTTCTTTTTGCATTAGGTGATTGCATCTATTGAGTGAATAAAGTCAGATATTACCTGAAAAGAAATAGCTGCTTACTAAAACATGGTATTTGAGTGCGGCTATTTCTGGGCGTAGCAGAACTTAAAAAACAGTCCGCATTAAGGTTTGTCCTGCTGACTGATGAAGGCTGAGAGCGGCAGGAAGATGCACTTAAAAGCTTTGGTGGCGAAGCTCTTTAAGATTAAATCTCAAGCGATAGCATCGCCTTAAAGATTCATAAAAAGCACTTTAGGCACTTCACCCTTAAATTCCAATTGCGTTACGCTGGCATGGTCTATGGTAATCCTAAACAAGCGCTTTAGCGGCATTTGCAACACCTCGGCAATCAGCGCACGAATAAAGCCGCCGTGCGTTACTACCAATATATCTTTACCTAGTGAGTGACTGCTTACATCCTCTACAAAGCTTTTAGATCTTGCATGCAGCTGCGAGAATGTTTCGCCATTAGGCGGAGCTAAGTGAGCATAATCATTCGCCCAAATATCAAACACATCCCGAGGAATCGTATCCCATGGGCTCATTTCCCAATCGCCAAAGTGTAGTTCTTTTAAACGCTCGTCCAGTTGAATATCGTCGATAGAAAACCCCAAGCTAGCATCCGCACACAAAGCTTGTGCAAGCTTATGGCAACGTTGCAAGGGGCTGGCATAGATGGCATCAAATCTAGAGTTCGCCAGCTTTACTTGCAGCTTTTGGCGCTCATCATCAAAGTTAGCCGATACATCAACATCGCTTTGACCATAGCAAATGCTAGGCGCAATATCTAGAGAGGTGTGGCGAATGAGAGTTAGCTTCATCGTATGTACTTATAGCTTAGTAATCAGCGTCGCGCTGGCTAGCAAGCCAACATAAAAGGCGACTTCGGTGAGTTGCTGCATGGCGCCTAAACAATCACCCGTGTAGCCACCGATGCGGGTTCTAATTTTTACGCTAAACCATAGACAAACCATAGCAACAGGTACTAGCGCGGCTAAAAATTTCATGTCTAAAAATGCCAACGGTATCAAACCAAAAAATGTGGCGATGCTTAATTCCGTCAGGTTTAATTGCGTGGCTAATGGTTTAGATTTCCCTTCGGACTTAACGTAACTTTGCGTAAACATCACCAACACCGCACACAATCGGCTAAGTGCGTGGCCTGCAATTATTGACGCGGGAATAAACGCTGCGGTTTGATAGCTGAGTGCTTGATATTTAGTCAGCAATACCAGCAACAGCCCAACAGCACCATAACTACCAATACGCGAATCGACCATAATAGTGAGTACCTGCTCACGGCTCCATCCACCACCTAAGCCATCCACTGCATCAGCCAAACCATCTTCATGAAATGCGCCCGTCAATAAAATAGTCGCCGCCATGCTCAATAACACAGCGATTTCTAAGGGCAACAAAATATCACTTAACCAAAATACTACAGCGCCTACAGCGCCAACTAAGATGCCGACCAAAGGGAAGAAGCGTGTGGATTTATTCAAATCAGCTTCATCAAAATGTTTCAAATGCACAGGAATACGTGTGAAAAACTGGATTGCAGTTAAAAAATAACGCCATTGATTGTTAGCAGTAATCATCATATTTTTTGCAAAACGCTAGCAGACTCAAACGAGGCCATCGTATTTATAAAATTAATTGCGGCAAGCACTAAAGGGTAAGCTAGCGCAGCCCCCGTTCCCTCGCCGAGCCGTAAATCCATATTAAGTAGCGACTTAACTTGCAAGTAATCTAACATTTTTTTATGCCCAGACTCGTTCGAACAATGCGTAAACACACAATAATGCAAAATATTTGGTTGTAATCTAGCAGCCACCAACAAAGCAGCAGTGGTAATAAAGCCATCAATCAATAAAGTGCATTGCCTGTTGGCCGCCTGCAACATGGCACCAACCATCATTGCGATTTCAAAGCCGCCAAATGTCTCAAGTGCCTGCATAACATCGCGGCCATTTAAATGATGGTAAGCAATTGCTTGTGTTAACACGTTGATTTTTTGCGTCAAGCCAGCATCATCTAACCCTGTGCCACGGCCTACACAATCCTCGATAGAAAACTCACACAGAACACTCATTAAACAGCTGGCAGATGACGTATTCCCTATGCCCATTTCACCAAAACCGAACACGTTACAACCCTCAGCTATTTGCGCATCGACTATTTTTGCGCCATGTTCAAGCGCTTGTGTACATTGAACCGCAGTCATCGCGGGTTCATGTAAAAAATTACGTGTACCTAAAGCAATTTTTGCATCGATTAAATCCAGATTTTCTGCAAACTGGTGATTTACACCACTATCCACCACACGCAAACGCATATTATTTTGTGTGGTAAATACATTTATTGCCGCGCCACCTTGCAAAAAATTCAAGACCATTTGTGCCGTAACTGCCTGAGGAAAAGGGCTTACACCAGCCTCAACAATACCGTGATCTCCTGCAAACACCAGCATAGTCGCCTGAGATAACTGCGGGGTAAGTGTTTGCTGAATCAGGCCGATCTGAAGCGCAACCCCTTCCAGCATGCCCAGCGCGCCAAGCGGTTTGGTTTTTTGGTTTATTTTATCGACAAGCGCAGTTGTGAGCGCTTGATTTGGCTGGGGAATGGAAATGTGAGATATTGACACGGTAATTTCAGTTTCAGACGTTGCTTTACGAGCCGTAATTTTACATGACTGCTTATGTTTTTGCGTAAGTCCATAGCATTCACCTACATTAAAATCTCAGCATAAAATTATTAAGTAAAATTTATCGCCTACGGTTTAAATTATATTTGCTAGTTTTTTTGTAAGTTTGCTATAATGCGCGGCTTGCAAAGATTTACCGAAGTTTGCAAGTGTAGTTATGCTTGTCTTGTTAAGCACGGCCGAGTAGCTCAGTCGGTAGAGCAGCGGATTGAAAATTGCTTTTATCCGCTTCCCAGTACCACCCAAAACACCCCAAATTCCCGTTTCAAATCAAACCATCAATGTCGTTTTTACAGCGCCATTTCTGTACTACACACCGGTTGCACAAAACTTAGTTCGACAACACACTAATTCCATTGTTTAATTTAATGGGAATTATTGCTATGTCTAACTTATCGCCAAACTCCGTACAAATAGTTGAAGGTGACATTACTTTAACTAAACGATTGGGTAGCAATGCTTGGCAAGCTCGCTACAAAATTGGTAATAAATGGATGCGCTTAACTACAGGGCATGACGATTTAGACAAGGCTAAAAAAGCAGCTAAAGACGCTTACTTACGAGCTAAGTTTAGAGAAGAAGAGGGTTTGCCAATTGTTAATAAGCGTTTTGATGCTGTTGCCAGATTAACTAAAAATAAACTGATTGCGGCACTAGCAGCAAACGAAGGCAAAGTAATTTACAAAGATTACATTACAGCTATCGACAGGTACTTAATCCCGTTCTTCGGCAACTACGACATTTCCAGTCTTAACTACTCACTTATTAAGCAGTTTGCTGAATGGCGAGATAAGAAACTTGGACGCAAAACAAAAGCGAGCACGATTAATACCCACAACACTACATTGAACAGAGTGTTTGAAGAAGGCTTAATGTACGGCTACTTAGTTAAATCACAAATCCCATTGCTACAAAACAAAGGCTTAAAAAGCGAGCGTCGTCCAAACTTTACATTAGATGAGTATAAGCAGCTGGGTAGATATATGCGGCATTGGATAAATGTAGGCAAAGAAGGCAAGAGTACAGAGATGCGTTACTTGCTACGGGATTATGTACACATATTAGCAAACACAGGAATGCGACACGGCACTGAAGCATATGGCATTAAGTGGAAGCATTTAAGTTGGCATATGAATGAAGGCACACGAGTATTGATGATTAGTGTGGATGGTAAAACAGGACAGCGTGAATTAGTAGCAAGGCATAGTGCTATTCGATATTTACAGCGCATACATAGTCGTGCAAATGACTTAAAGCATTTAAGTTTTGAGGAAGTGATTAAACTGGGCATTAACGAGTATGTGTTTAGATTGGCAGATGGCACTAAAACAATAAACTTAGCACATACATTTACGGCTTTACTAAAAAGTGCTGACTTGTTAATTGACAGGCGCACAGATACAAATCGCTCGTTGTATAGCTTACGCCACACCTACGCTACTTTTGCATTGCTGTATAACAAAACGCCGATTTTTGATTTAGAAATGCAGATGGGGACAAGCGTTGAGATGATTAGAAAACACTACTCACATTTAACAACGCGAAGTGTTGCCAAACAATTAGCAGGTGGCGTACAAAGGAAACGGTAGCTTAGATTTGCGTTAGGTGGGCTTAAACGTGAGATTAGCATCTATAGCTATCTTACTCAGCCCTATAAAACAAAGTCGTTTTAAACGACTTATGTATACAAGCGTCGCGTAACACGACGCTGTATATTTTTCTTATACGTGCAGTAAAAAAATTACTGCGCAGTTTTTGCAAGGTATGGAGAAGTTGGGGCTTGGTGATTGCAGCCCACACTCACCATTTTCACTAAAACCAGCTATTTTTATGGTGATTTTTACTAAATTATGTCTGCTAATTAAATCGTATTATTTGCGACTGAGAGGCATAGCTAAAATGTATTCACTCAATATGTTTCTTTTACCTCTATCAACAAAACTAACTTAAAATATTTATTATGCCTAAGTTAGACGTCACTCATAAAATTAGTCGAATACAAGAACGCATTACACAGCTTGAGCGTGGCGATGCACTTGAAGCGCGAGATATTAATGCGCTACTTACAAAAGAACAGCAGCAACAATTAAAAGCGTTATGGGCTGAACAGCAAGCAATACGCAACACACATAAAACAAAAGATGCTGCTGAAGCTGACGGCTTGGTGTGGAAAACTATAAGAGACGTGCGTTTAGATATTTACAAACAAGCATTCGCTGAAATCCAAAATAACTTAGTAGAAGGCATTACTGCATTAGCAGATCAAAGTGAAATAAATGCAGCAAAAGTGTTTATGGATGCTTGGGTAAGTGCAGGTAAAGATAATAAAGATGGATGGGTGCAGGGGAATATTGCGCTACGACGTGCTGGATTTAGTAGATTGGATAAACGCAATAGCAGACTTAATAGCAAAAGAGACGAAGAAGTGCGCGAGTTGGAAGATGCATTACTTCAAAAGTTAAAAGACTAAGTTTATTAAAAAGCAGGGTTTTTTGAGGGTGTAAATAAAAGCCTGCTTTTTAATAAACCGTTACCTTAAACTTTCGCCTCAAATTTCCACTTACTTAACTAATACGGGCAAACTAACTATATTGCCCCGTCCATACATTGCCTCAAGCTGTAGCTTTGCTTTGTAGCTGTCCGTTGCTTGCACTAACACTTTAGTAGTTGTCGTGCTTGTAGTTGTTATCTGTAGTTTCACAACACTTAAGTAAGTATTCATTTCTATTTGTCCTCACACTAAATTAATAACATTAGTGTCAGCTGTGCATTATTCCTACCTCTATTTGCCAGTGCCCCAAATAAACCAAATTCAAATATGTTTTTCTTTTGTTTGTATAAATAAACATATGAACGATTACATAGCAGAAAAACAAACAGCTAACTGGCTTAAGCAAAACGGAATGAATGAAGGTAGCTTTATGGCTATGGATGCGTTGTTTGTGCAAGCACAGCAAATCTCCCATAACTTAATTAAACATAATCTGGCGCTATTAAATGAAACTCAGATTGCATTACTTAATGGCTACTTAACTAAAGCAAGTAACAAAGCGACTAGACGCACACTAACAAGCAATAACGCTTATGCAGTGATGAAAATAGGCAAGCAGATAAACAGGCAATTATTTAAGGCATACAAGGCAATAAACACAAGCAGATAGGCAACTGCTATAACAAAGTGCGAAAACGCGAGGTGAAATATAACGGCTAATGCCCTCGCACTCGTTCTTAACTGCTGCAATAGTTAAGAACATTGAGTGTGCCGCTAAGTTACTTGCAAAGCAAATCAATGCTAAAGCGAGTTGAAAGTTTTAATACATACGTCTTTTGTAAAACTTAATTGCAGTCGTGCTTATACATACTAATTCAGCACGAAGCGGTGGTAATGTTTTTTTGCGCAAGCAAATTACATAGCCGTCGCTTACCTCCCAATTCAGTCAAACAACAAAAGCAATAACTACTTCACACATACATTCACTTATACCAAAGTCGTTTAAAACGTCTTATATATAAAAGAAGAAGAAAGTGGTTGTGAGCTGCAAGCGAAACAACAAGCGAGCATTGCTCGCTAATCACTGCTAAATACAAAACAAAGATATTAAGTAATAGCTTTGGTTTAACACTTCAATATGAACTAACTAATTGAATTATGGCAACTAAATACAAATACAGCCCACTTGGCAAATAGAGGTAGGAATTATGCACAAAAGAAAACACACTACTAATAACGAAAATCATTGTTTATTAGAGGAGTTGGAGATGAAACAGGCACGTACATTAAACGAGAAAGAACTTAACTTATTACTGCTATATATCAACACACGCAAACACGCGGCACGTGACAGAGCGATTGTGCTAATGACGTATTGGGGTGGAATGCGTATTGGCGAAGTAGCTGCAACTAAACTAAAAGACGTAATAGCGGCTGACGGCACTATTAAACACGAAATTAACTTAACTGCTGAGCAAACTAAAGGCAAATACTCACGCACTGTAGTATTAGCAGATAAATTACGCAAAGAAATACAGACTTACTTACAAACACGCTTTAGCACTAAAGAACTCATTGCACTTACTTATAGCGAGCATATCAACAAGCCACTATTCAACACACAAAAGAGTGAAGGGTTTAGTGCTAATACACTTACGTACACTATGACGATGCTATATAAAGCAGCTGGGATTAGTGGGGCAAGTAGTCATAGCGGCAGACGTAGTTTTTTAACGCACTTATCCAGTAAGTCAGTACCACTTAAAGTATTAATGGAATTGGCAGGACATAGACAAGCGCAAACTACAATGCGCTATATCAATGTGACAAGTGATATGAAACGTGCGGCGGTGGAGTTAGTTTAAGTACATTAAGGGGTAGCTTAAACAAAGCAAAATCCAACCTATTGCATTACACCACTTCCAACGCTTTGTCTTAAAAAGCATTACACCATCCCAACCTGCACCAATACCAAATTGTTGCGAAAGTCCAATTAATAGCGCCCCAAAAAAACCAAATGTAGCACTCATAACAATCCTTAGTTAAAAAATAAGTAAATTAGTTTTTTCATATTAACTCTCGCTTAGTATTACTTACACTCCACAGTAATTATGTAGTTATTATATTGGTTCACCGTTGGATTGCTGACAATACTGTAACCAGTAGGGCATTTCTCACCAGCTTTGTTGAAAGCCAGTTCAGCGGTTGAGGCTTCAACAAAGTAAATTGGCTTTCCATTTGGACCGCTTGCAACGCCGCTTGCGGTAGCACAAGCTACAAGGCTAAATACGCCAAATAGCACAATAAGTTTTTGAATCCAAAGTATCCTCATAGCATCTCCAATATATAACTTTCGTTTTAATTTTTAAAAACTAATTTGGCTTAGAAAATCTATCCCAACCACGCTCTGGTCTAACAGTTTCATCTGTATAACACCTGCCAACAGGCTTGTACTCAATAACTTTTTTATCTTTTATGTAGAAAATATTATCGCATCCAACCATATTGCTTGAGCAAGTAGCAAAAGAATTATAGTTAGTTCTCATCCAGAAACGTAACCATATGATTTTATTTGATAAAACGTAATTTTGCAGTGGAAAATCCCAGTGAAAATGTTTATAATTACTCTCAAGCCATTGATTGTAAACAATAAACAAAGCCACCGGGGTT
>CAINBI010000155.1 GCA_903846555.1 uncultured Pseudomonadota bacterium | reverse complement strand
CAAAAACTTAAATCGCATTATAGCCAGCTCATTCACGCAATGGCAATAAGCGCCAAAGAAGTTAATGCGTTGCGTGTGAAGCTAGGGCCTTGCGACTTGATGGATTTATGAAAAATTGGTGTAATATTTTTAGTGGGATTCTAAAGATATTATCGTGTGAATTGTCAAAATGCATATCGCCATTTAACCATGTTTTAGATGGCTGCTAGGGCAGTTTAGCTATGAATACACTGTGAAATATGACAAGTGTGTAGGCTATTTTTTGAGAACCGTTATCATTTATGCTAGTATCAAACTTCGAAATATGCACTTTTTTAAGCTGTAAAATTTTCAAGATGAAATCCTTGAGTTGGCGCAACATCATGCAGTAATTGCTCGAAAATTAAATCCAGCGCTAGAGATTTTACATTCTTTATATGCTGAAGCTAACGACTTGTAATAGAACGACTTATTCTCTTGATGTAAGCGTCATCGGCATGATGACTTACTCAATACCCGCCACTGGCTTTGCAAAGTTGAATGCGTCTGAGAAAAAGGCATCCTCGGCCAAGCCTGCTTGTACAAAGCTGGCGTGAGCAACATCTACCATTGCAGGCGCACCACAACAATACACTTCATATTCAGCCAAGCCAGTATTGGCAAAATCAACTAATACTGCTTGGTGCACAAAGCCTGTGCGCCCTTGCCAATGATCTTCAGCTAAAGCGTCAGAAAGGACTGGAATAAACTGAATGTGCGAATGTGCCGCAGCCCAAGCTTCGGGCAACGCTGGCATGTAAAGGTCTTGTAAGGTTCTAACGCCCCAATACAGCGTAACTTGACGGTGAATATTATGGTGCAGCATGTGCTCGATTATGCCTTTGATCGGCGCAAAGCCTGTACCGCCAGCCACCATGATGATCGGTTTTTCTGAATCTTCACGCAGATAAAAGCTCCCGAACGGCGCTTCAATGCGCATAATGGCTTTATCTGGCATCTCGTTAAATACGTATTGGGTAAATTGCCCAGCCGGAATGAGCCGTAAATGCAACTCTAAGATGTTGTCTACATGCGGTGCATTGGCGATGGAAAAGGCGCGGCGCTTGCCGTCTTTAAGCAAAAACTCAATATACTGCCCAGCCTTAAATTTCAAATGCTCACTGCTGGGCAACTTTAAAAATAAAGCCATCACGTCATGTGAAAGTTGTTCTTTACGTTCAACACGCGCAGGAATAATGCGTGGTGGAATGGCGCTCTCGTTAATTTCTCTGCATTCAATGGTCAGGTCTGATAGCGGACGTGAACAACAAAACAACGCTTTACCTGCAATTTTCTCGGCCGCCGTTAATGCACTTGTGGCGTAGTCGCCGTAATCCACCTCACCACTCAAAATAGTGCCTTTGCAATTGCCGCAGACGCCATTTCGGCAGCCGTAAGGAATGTTGAAGCCTGCGCCTATGGCTGACTCCAGCACCGTTTGTGAGGGCTTACTTTCGTAGCTATGGCCGCTGGGCTGGATGGTGATTTGGTAAGTCATTTGTAATGCTTTCTATTAAGTTTTTATTGTTTCAGTACTAACTAAATCATATTTTTTGTTTATTTGGTACTTTCAAAAGAACCACAGAAAACTGAATTTTTTAGTGGTGATTTTAGTCTTCACGATGAAACTCACCCTCTATCACATCATCGTTTGCCGCTTTTTTAGATTGATAGTCAGAAGGTTTTTGCGATTGATTTTTAATAGGTATCATTAGTAAAGCGGCGGCAATCACGTCCGTCATTACCCCTGGAATAATCAGCAATACCCCAGCAAAAATATTGCGTGCGCTACCAAACATCGCCTTGATCGGGTTAGCACCTTGCATTAGGCTTTGCATCATACGACCCGAAAATAACAATTTCTCATCGCGAATGAGTTGCAAGCCCAATATTGCTACCACGACTAAGTAAAGCACAACCCACCAGCCATATTGCTGCATCAAACTCACTAAAATCCATATTTCAGCAATAGGAAAAGCGAGTAAAATCAACATAAGTATTAAGCGCATTTATATCTTGTCTCCGTGGTATTGAACGTATGATGCCAATTACTTTCCAACATGATGGTGTCGATATTCTATAATTGCAAGACGGTTTAATGACAATAGCTTAAATTTTAAAAAATGGAATACTAGTACGTGAAAAATTTACTGATAAAGCGCATATTAAATCGCTTGCTTTGCAATTGGCTGGCTACTTTTCTTAGCGTTAGCTCTATTTTTATTGTATTGCCAAATGTGAATGCTGGCGAGGCGAATAAAAGTTCAGTGACCAACTCGCTGTTTAGCAGTGACAGTCAGGCTGAATTTTTATCACCCGATGAAGCTTTTAAGCTCAATCTAACGGCATTGGATGCTGACAATATTCAAGCAAGCTTTAGCGTTGCACCTGGCCATTATTTGTATCGCCAGCGAATTAAGTTTGAAATTAAAAACGCAACCGATGCTCAGGCTAATCAACCAAACATAGCGCAAATCACATTACCCGCTGGTGAAATTAAAGAAGATGCCAATTTTGGTAAGCAAGAGGTGTATCACCACGACTTTAAAGCCAATATTAAGCTCAGTAATGTAAGTGGTTCTGAAGTGCTTATCGCCGCTACTTATCAAGGTTGTAGCGAAAAAGGTTTGTGCTATGCGCCTATCAAAAACCCCATTGTTGTTGCGCTAAACAAAGCCACTGATTCGCCAGTAATTAAGGCGGACAGTCCAAGCAGTGCAGAAATGTTACCTGAAGATGACGTGGCAACGCTGTTAAAAACAGGCAATATCTGGTTGATTATTCTTGGTTTTTTTGGCGCGGGCTTATTGTTATCACTTACCCCTTGCGTACTGCCGATGATTCCTATTTTATCCAGCATTATTGTCGGCAGTCAGACTCAAGGTGTGCATCAAAGTAAACTGCACAGCTTTGGATTATCGGTGGCTTATGTACTGGGCATGGCGTTAAGCTATACCCTTGCTGGCGTTGCTGCAGGCTTATCTGGCAACTTGCTGAGCCAGTCGCTACAAAACCCTTGGGTGCTCGGCGCATCAGCATTAGTGTTTGTATTGCTCGCGCTCTCTATGTTTGGATTTTATGAGCTGCAATTACCGAGTGCGCTAGAAACTAAATTAATTAAAACCAGCAACCAGTTTAAAGGTGGTCAATTTTTAGGTGTATTTGTCATGGGCGCGCTATCAGCTTTAATCGTTAGCCCCTGTGTGGCGGCACCGTTGGCGGGCGCGTTAATCTATATTAGCCAGTCGCAAAACGTTGTATTAGGTGGCACGGCGCTGTTTGCCTTGTCATTAGGTATGGGTGTACCTTTATTGTTAATTGGCGCTTCAGCAGGAAAATTATTACCCAAAACTGGTAACTGGATGAACACGGTGCGCAACTTTTTTGGCGTACTCATGCTGGCAATGGCGGTTTGGCTAATTTCCCCCGTTATTCCTGCTAGCGTTCAATTAGCGCTGTGGGCAACATTGCTGATAGTGACTGCGGTTTATCTTAGTGCGCTAGATAACTTACCAGCCCACGCCAATGGTTTTGATCGATTTTGGAAGGGAATCGCGGTGATACTGCTGATATTTGGCATCACACTGTTAATTGGCGCGCTTTCTGGTGCAAAATCTGCGTTACAGCCGTTTAATGGCATTACCAGTAGCTTTGCCGCTAATAATAAGAACGCTAGCCAACTGCAACAGTCATCATCGCTTGCTTTTACCCGCATTGCCAGCAATGCTGAGTTAGATCTAAAGTTGGCTGAAGCGAATGGTAAACCTGTGATGCTGGACTTTTATGCGGACTGGTGCGTTGCCTGTAAGGAGCTGGAGCAGCTTACTTTTAGTGCCCCTAATGTGCAGAAATTGCTTGAAAATACCACCTTGCTACAAGTTGATGTGACTGCCAATTCAGACGAAGACAAGGCCTTGCTTAAACGCTTTGCCTTATTCGGCCCGCCCAGCATTGTTTTTTTTGATGGTAATGGCAAGCCAATATCGTCAGTAAAGACCATTGGCTTTCAAAATGCCGAGCACTTTACTGCAACACTGGCTAAGCGCGATAGCTGCATTGTGGCGCCAGCCAATCGTGAAGGTTCAACGCGCCAATGTTAAAAAAAATAGTATCTGGCCTTGGCTATTTAGCTGTAATGATGGGCTTAGGTTTTGCTATTTACCATTTTATTTTGAGTCCTAATCGCGAAACCAAGGAATATAGCAATTTATCTACGCAAACTTTCTTTGCCGCCAATTTACCTAATGAAAGCGGCCTCAACCAGGCGATTAGCCAATACAAAGGCAAGATAATCGTGCTAAATTTTTGGGCAACTTGGTGTTCGCCATGCCGTGAAGAGATGCCTGAATTTTCTGAATTGTACGGTGAATATAAAAATAAAAATGTCATGGTGCTGGGTGTGGCGGTAGATGAATTGGCTTTGGTGAAAGCGTTTTCACAAACCACGCCTGTTAGCTACCCACTATTTGTGGCTGAAGATGATGGCATGGCTTTAGGTATCAATTTAGGCAACGATAAAGGGGTATTGCCGTACACGGTCATTATCAATTCAGATGGCCGCGTTGTTAAAACTTTCTTTGGTCGTATTGATAAGCGCATAATATCCTCAACCTTAAAACCCTTATTACAGCCATAAAGCAGCATATTTAAGGTTTGGGCATAAGTGAATAATATCAACTAGTTAAATAATTAATGTGGTCTAATTTCGTTTAATTGTGCTAAATTTACTGGACAAACCTGCTTAACTTCGGCAAACTTCGCTTATGAGTACTCGCAATTTACGTAATAAAATGTTAAAAAAAGTGGCAAGCTATGCCAGTTAAATCTATTTTAGTGCTGCATGGCCCAAATCTTAATCTACTTGGTTTACGTGAGCCCATACATTATGGCAACCTTACGTTAAGTGCCATTAACCAAATGCTGGCAGACAAAGCTAAGTTGGTAAACGTTGCTTTGGAAACTTATCAAAGCAATTTCGAAGGTGAGCTTGTGACTAAAATTCAAGCTTTAGCCACAACGCCAGTAGACTTTGTGATTATCAACCCAGCCGCATTTACCCATACCTCTGTTGCCATGCGCGACGCATTAAGTGCAGTTAAAGTGCCATTTATTGAGGTGCATTTATCTAACGTTTATGCCAGAGAGGCATTTAGGCATCACTCATATTTTACCGATATTGCAGTGGGTGTCATTAGTGGTTTAGGCGCGCAAGGTTACGTTTTAGCGCTGGATTACGCCATTGAGCAAATCAATCGATAGCTATTAGTTTAGTGGGTGGTATGTTTTTTATATCACCATTTAGTAAAACTTTTTACAAGATTTTTAGAGGTTATTATGGATTTACGCAAACTTAAAAAATTAATTGATCTAGTTGAAGAATCTGGCATTGCCGAACTTGAGCTCACTGAAGATGGTGAGAAGGTGCGCATTAGCCGCAACTTTACTTCTAACATGCCGATGCAGCAGCAATATGCGCCTATGCAATATGCCGCTGCACCACAAGGTCAGGCTTCGCAAATGGCGGTTATAGCCGATGTGCCAGTGGTTGAAGAAGGTTATGCAGTTAAATCACCTATGGTTGGTACGTTTTACCGTTCAGCTTCACCTGATTCAAAAGCGTTTGTTGAGGTTGGTGATACCGTGGCGGTGGGCGACACGCTTTGTATTATTGAGGCGATGAAACTGTTAAACGAAATCGAATCAGACAAAGCTGGTGTGGTTAAAAAAATCTTAGTCGATAACGGCCTTGCGGTTGAATACGGCGAACCGCTCTTTATTATTGCTTAAGCACGGGATTTCTATCACATGGCTATGTTTGACAAAATTTTAATTGCTAACCGGGGCGAAATTGCCCTGCGTGTGCAACGCGCTTGTCGCGAACTTGGTATTAGAACGGTTGCCGTTCACTCTGAAGCTGATCGTGAAGCTAAATACGTCAAACTGGCGGATGAATCTGTTTGTATTGGCCCTGCGGCATCAAGCCAGAGCTACTTAAATATTCCTGCGGTGATTAGCGCGGCTGAAGTCACTGATGCACAGGCGATTCATCCTGGTTACGGTTTCTTATCAGAAAATGCTGATTTTGCAGAACGCGTAGAGCAAAGTGGCTTTGTATTTATTGGCCCTCGCGCAGAAACGATTCGCTTGATGGGCGATAAAGTTTCAGCCAAAAACGCGATGAAAAAAGCTGGCGTACCTTGTGTGCCAGGTTCAGAAGGTGCACTTTCGGACGACCCTGTCGAAATTATTAAGACTGCTAAGCAAGTTGGCTATCCAGTTATTATTAAAGCCGCTGGCGGTGGTGGTGGCCGTGGCATGCGTGTAGTGCATACTGAAGCTGCTTTGATTGCATCGGTAAACATGACTAAAGCAGAAGCACAAGCAGCCTTTGGTAACCCTGTGGTTTACATGGAAAAATATCTTGAAAAGCCACGCCATATTGAAATTCAAATTTTAGCGGATCAACATGGCAATGCCGTGTTTTTAGGCGAACGCGATTGCTCTATGCAACGTCGCCACCAAAAAATCATTGAAGAAGCGCCAGCCCCACTACTAAACACACGTTTACGCGACAAAATCGGTGAGCGCTGTGCTGAAGCCTGCCGTAAGATTAACTATCGTGGCGCGGGCACTTTTGAATTTTTATATGAAAACAATGAGTTTTATTTCATTGAAATGAATACAAGGCTGCAAGTTGAGCACACCGTAACAGAAATGATTACGGGCCTTGATTTAGTGCAACAGCAAATTTTTGTTGCTGCGGGTGAGAAGCTTAAATTCCGCCAAAAAGATATTGTGCTCAAAGGTCACGCCATTGAATGCCGTATCAACGCGGAAGATCCGTACAGTTTTGTGCCTTCACCGGGCAAAATCAATACGTTTCACATGCCGGGCGGCCCAGGTGTTCGCATAGATACCCATGCTTACGCGGGCTACACCGTACCTCAGCATTATGATTCTATGATAGGTAAGCTGATTACTTACGGCGATACGCGCAATCAAGCGATTGCACGTATGCGCATTGCATTGTCGGAAATGATGATTGATGGAATTAGCACCAATGTTGCGCTTCATGCTGATTTAATGGCTGATGCAGCGTTCCATGCTGGCGGCACCAGCATTCATTATCTTGAGCAAAAACTAGGCATTTATAATAAATAAAAGTCAAATATCAGCCCAAAAGTAAATATAGAAATTAAGCATCAACAATAAGTGCTGGAATTAACAAGTACTAAAATTAATAAGTAGGGTTAGCATGGCTTGGGTATCGTTAAAAATTGAAGCGCAGGACAATACCGCTGATTTAATGAGCGATACACTGATGTCACTAGGTGCGCTATCAGCCATTATTGAGGATGCTAATGCGGAAACCGTAGATGAACAGCCTATTTTTGGTGAACCAGGCGACCCGCCGCCAGGCATTTGGCAACAAAATTTGGTCAGTGCGCTATTTGATGAAGGCATTAACGTTGAGCAGATGGTGGCGGATTTGCAAGCGCAAACTGGTTTCAGTGCGCTGCAATATTCAACTGAAATTATTCAAGAACAAGACTGGGTGCGCGCTACGCAATCACAGTTTGATCCGATTCGAATTACCGATAATCTCTGGATTGTGCCTACTTGGCACAGTGCGCCTAATGCCGATGCCATTAATATTGTGCTGGATCCTGGTTTGGCGTTTGGTACTGGCAGTCATCCAACAACGCATCTTTGTTTGGCCTGGCTTACGCAAACGGTGTCAACGGGGCTAAGCGTATTAGATTACGGTTGCGGCTCTGGCATTTTGGCGATTGCGGCTAAAAAACTAGGCGCGGGCAACGTGGTGGGTATCGACATTGACGCTCAGGCGATTCAATCTAGCCTTTATAACGCTGAACAAAATGCCGTCACTGTAGATTTTTACCATGCGAGCAAATATCAATCAAACGAATTTGATATTGTGGTGGCTAATATATTATCTAGCGCGCTGAGTGTACTAGCACCTGCACTTGCAAAGTCATGCAAGGCTGGCGGTAAAATTGCCTTATCTGGCATTTTAAAAGAACAGGAATCTGCTGTTTCTGCAATTTATGCTGAATGGTTTGATATGGCCCCTGCGCAATATACGGACGCTTGGGTGCTGCTCACCGGTACTAAGAAATGCAATCCATAACCCATTGTCCCGCATGCCAAACTCAATTTGTTGTCACTGAAGAGCAGCTTAATCAGCATAATGGTACGGTTCGTTGTGGCCATTGTTTACATGTATTTAACGCTACCGAGCATCTAGTCGGTGCGGATTCTGTCATTGAAAATAATAGCGCTATCACCGAATCAGCGGTTACCGAAGAGATAATTGCTGCCGCTATCACGCCGATAGCTGAGTTTGCCAACGAGGCGCAACTCATTGAAACTAAATATTATGATGAAAATTTAGCGGAAACTGCTAAATCGCCGCCAAAAATTTCAGCGGCTTTGCTGTGGTTGTTGGTTGCCTTGCTAGTGTTGACTGCGGCAGCACAAAGTCTTTATTTTTTACGCCACCAAATTGCCATTTATTATCCCAATGCCAAACCATTATTGGTGCAGGCGTGCAAGTTCATTGGTTGCCTTGTTGATTTGCCGCAAAAAATCGAACTAATTGTCATTGATGACTCGGATATTCAGGAAGATGCTGATCACATCGGTTTAATGCGATTATCAAGCACCTTAATCAATCAGGCGGGCTTCAATCAAGCCTATCCAAACTTAGAGCTCACTCTGACCGATGTTGAAGATAAGCCTATATTACGCCGCATATTTAAGCCAATCGAGTATCTGCCTGCCAGTAGCAACATTGATATTGGATTGGCGCCGGGTGAAGAGGTAAAGGTGAAGCTTGCCATCACCACGCAAGGCGTTACGGTGGCAGGCTATCGGGTGTTTGTAAGCTACTAAACAAGCGTTAAGCCGCAGCCTCAATAACGCTAATGAAATTCATGAGCGTTATTTAATCACTTTACATAGTTGTTTTTTTACATAGTTCTATATTATCTAAATCGTAAGTTGCATTTAGTAATTAACTTTAGGAGATTTAACATGTGGACAAAACCAGCTGCTACTGAAATGCGTTTCGGTTTCGAAGTAACAATGTACGTAATGAATAAATAAGTTTGAATGATTAGATTCAAGTTGATAAAAGGACGCTTAGGCGTCCTTTTTATTTGCGTAATTGATACTTAAACCCAATTCTCATGCAAAAATATCATGCGCTTGTGTCTAGTTAAGGAGCTCCAAACATTCAGATTTAATATTCATAATTGCATCAGCTATACAGCTCACGGCCAAATCTCTGGCATAGCTTTTACGCCATGCCAGTGCAATTCTGCGGACAGGCGCAGTGCCAGCAAATGGAATCACTTTCACTAACGAGTTTGCACTCGCATATCGCTCAGTCGCAGCACTACAGGGCAAGACGGTGATGCCTAAATTTGAAGCCACCATATTGCGGATGGTTTCTAAAGAGTTACCCTGTAACACTTGCCCTTTACGTGATAAATCTGGGCAAGCCTGTAAAACCTGATGGCTGTAACAATGACCGCTATTAAGTAACAATACATTTTCATCAATCAGCTCGGCGGCTTTAATTTCTTTTCGATTGGCCCAGCGATGACTAATGGGGACTACCACTACATATTTTTCATCATATAGCGGCATGGTCTTTATTCCTGGGACATCAAACGGTAACGCCACCACTGCCGCATCAATCACACCACTTCTAAGTTGCGATTCTAATTGTACGGTAAGATTCTCTTCAATATCCAAAGGCATATCCGGGGCGGTCTTGCGTAGTATTGGAATAATCTCAGGCAATAAATACGGCCCTACCGAGTAGATTAAACCTAACCGAAAAGGCCCAGCCAATTGATTGTTACCTTGTTTTGCAATTTCTCTAATGTGTGCCACTTCTTCAATGGCGCGAATCGCCTGCTCAATAATCTGCTCGCCAATCGGTGTTGGGCTAACGTCAGTGCGACTGCGCTCAAAAATCAAAACGCCTAAGTCTTCTTCTAACTTTTTGATAGCCAAGCTAAGCGCGGGTTGGCTGACATAACACTTTTCAGCTGCTCGCCTAAAATTCCGCTCCTTTGCTACCGCCACTACAAATTTCAATTCATTTAATGTCATGTGCAAATTACCCTCTACATTCGGTTTTTGATAAGTTTAGCATATCAATATTTATTACTATTCATCAATCTTCTAGTCTGTAATGGATAAGTATTCAAATGGAGTAATCACTTTTTTTCATCAGCTTTTATTCAAAATGGTATGATTTGTCTCATATTAAATTTTGCGAATTAAGGCGTTTGAGTAAAACATGATATTAGGCAACCTTTTTATAATTTCAGCGGCTTCTGGCACGGGTAAAACCAGCTTGATTAGGGCGTTACGTGGGGAAGATGCGCATTTGAAGCTTTCTATTTCACATACCACTCGTAAACCTAGACCTGGAGAAGTGGACGGGGTGGATTATCATTTTGTGGATGAAGCGGCCTTTATGAAAATGCTCGAACAGGCTCAATTTTTAGAGAGCGCAGAGGTGCACGGCGCGCGCTATGGTACTTCGCAAGCCGCTGTAGAGGCGCTACTGAAAGCAGGTTTTGACGTTATCCTAGAAATTGATTGGCAAGGTGCAGCGCAAGTGCGCAGATTGCATCCGCAGGCCGTTAGTGTTTTTGTGTTGCCGCCGTCGGTTGAGACTTTAGAGCAGCGGCTTAACAGTCGTGGGCAGGATAGTCGTGAGACGATTGCCAAGCGCGTTGCGGCAGCGCGTGCTGAAATGGCCCATGTGAGTGAGTTCGATTATGTTACAATCAATGATGATTTTAATGATGCGCTACAAGATCTTAGCGCAATTATTCGTACACAGCGGCTTGCAATTACCGTTCAGATGCAGCGTTATGCTAGCTTGATTAAAACGCTCACATAGTTCACGTATCAATTTAATACTTACAAATCAATAGGAAACACCATCATGGCACGTATTACAGTAGATGATTGCTTAGACAAAATCCCAAACCGCTTTGAATTAACTTTAGTGGCTGCATACCGTGCGCGTCAGTTGCATAATGGCGCTGAACCGCAAGTGAATATCACTGGTTTACGCGACAAATCGACTGTGTTGGCTTTGCGTGAAATTGCTGCTGGCAAAATTGGCGTAGAAATCTTAAAACGTTTTTAATTTTAGCAAGTTCAAATTCCCTAGCAGTGAAAACGTCATGCCCAGCACCGCAACACATCATCCAGCGGAACCATCAAAGCCTAGTGCAATAAAGCTAGGCCAAGAAAAAGCCGCCCATGAAAAATTAGCTTTGGCTCCCTTGCTGCCTGCGGACAGCGAGGATTCTGCCTTAACTTTACGCCTTAAACAGTATTTAAAACCACAAGATATCGCACAGATTTGGCACGGCTATCGTTACGCATTCCAAGCGCATGATGGCGTAGTGCGTAAAACTGGCGAGCCGTACATTATGCATCCAGTTTCGGTGGCGTGTATTTTGGCTGAATTGCACATGGATACGCCAACTATTTTGGCAGCGTTGCTGCACGATGTTGTTGAAGACACGCCTATCAGCACGAGGGATATTAAAGACATGTTTGGCCAGCAAGTCGCAGATCTAGTCGAGGGTGTTACTAAGCTAGATAAAATCGAGTTTCAAAGCGCAAGTCAGGCGCAGGCAGAAAATTTTAGAAAGATGTTGCTGGCCATGTCGCAAGATGTGCGGGTGATTTTGGTTAAGCTAGCTGATCGTTTGCATAATATGCAAACTTTAAAAGCGATGAAACCTGAGAAACAAAGGCTAATCGCTAAAGAAACGCTGGATATTTATGCGCCAATTGCTAATCGACTAGGTCTTAATGCCATCTTTCAAGAGCTGGAAGATTTAAGTTTTAAATACTTATACCCAATGCGCTACAGCGCTATTTCCAAAGCGGTTAGAGCGGCGCGTGGTAATCGTAAAGAAGTTGTGAGTAAGATACTTGAATCAATAAAGCAGCAACTGGCTAGCTTAAATATTGAGGCTGAAGTTTCAGGTAGAGAAAAGCATCTTTACAGTATTTACAAAAAAATGTCGGGTAAAACGACGGCATTTTCACAAATTTACGATATTTACGGTTTCAGAGTGGTTGTTAAAGATTTAAGCAATTGCTACGTGGCATTGGGTGCTTTACATGCACTTTACAAGCCTATTCCCAGTAAATTCAAAGACTATATTGCAATTCCGAAAGCCAATGGCTATCAGTCTTTGCATACTACTTTGTTTGGCCCGTTCGGCACGCCCATCGAAGTGCAGATTCGTAGTGCTGAAATGCACAATATTGCCGATGCTGGCGTGGCGGCACATTGGTTATATAAATCGAGCGATGCCCAATTAACCGCATTGCAACAGCAAACGCACCAATGGTTGCAGCGTTTGTTAGAAATTCAAAGCGAAAGCGCAGATTCACTCGACTTCCTTGAGCATCTTAAAATTGATTTGTTTCCAGATGAAGTGTATGTATTTACGCCAAAAGGTAAGATTTTGGCCTTGCCTAAAGGCGCTACCGCCGTTGATTTTGCTTATGCGGTACATTCCGATGTGGGCAACTCCTGTGTGGCGGTGCGCATCAATCAAGATTTAGCGCCGTTGCGTACTGAACTACATAATGGCGACCATGTTGAAATTATCACGGGCGCACTCGCAAAACCTAATCCAGCATGGCTAAACTATGTAGTCACAGGCAGGGCGCGTGCGCATATTCGCCACTTTTTAAAATCACAGCAATCCACTGAATCAGGCCATTTAGGCGAGCGTTTGCTCAATAAAGCCTTGCGCGCCTTGCATGTAGAGCCTAACCAAATTACGGAAGCGCATTGGCAAAAACTGATCCGTGATTACGGACTAAAAAAGAAATCTGAAATTTTGACTGACATTGGTTTGGGCAAACGTCAAAACGTGATGGTGGCGCACCAATTATTGGCGATGACGGATGCAAACTTAAAAAAACATACCAAGTTACCAGCTAAGTCTTTGGATACCATTACGATTCATGGCGCCGAAGGTATGGCGGTGCAATTTGCACAATGCTGCCGACCAATTCCTGGTGACCCAATTTTAGGATTCATCCATAAAGATAAAGGCTTGGTGATTCACACGCATGATTGCCCTAGCGTAAGTAAATTCAAGCTAGACCCAGATAAATGGTTGGACGTTGAATGGGAGCCAGATAGCCAGAAACTATTCAAAACCAACTTGAATCTTACTGTGGCCAATCAACCGGGCATGTTGGCGCAAATTGCGTCAGGCATTGCCGAGGCAGGATCCAATATTGATAACGTCAGCGTGGAAGAAGCAGACGGTAGCGCCTACGCTAATCTTTACTTTACCGTGCAAGTTAAAAATCGCATTCATTTGGCCGACTTAATGCGCGGTTTACGCAAAATACCCGATGTGGTGCGTATTAACCGCACCAAAGGCAATGTCGCGAGTGCGACTAAAAAGTTTACTCAATAGCCTTATATGATTAGGCAGTTTAATCTAGTACTAGCATTGCAAGTTTTGACTAGCTAGCATGGTGACGCTTTCCGAAATAAAAGCCTTCAGCAAACCGCTAGTGGCCAACCTAAGCAAGCTTGGTATTCATAATATTCAAGGCTTATTGCTGCATCTGCCGCTGCGTTACATTGATGAAACGCATATTACCGCTGTGCGAGATTTACGCGCTGGTGTAGCCTCGCAGCTGGAGGGCGAAATTGTGCATGCTGAGGTGACTTATAAGCCCCGTAAGGCTTTAATCGCCAGATTAGAAGACGCAAGTGGCCAGCTCACTTTGCGTTTTTTGCATTTTTACCCTAGCCAAATTGCTGCGCTTAAAGTGGGCAGTAAATTACGTGTTTATGGCGAAGTACGCAGCGGTTATTTTGGTTACGAAATCGTACATCCGACTTGTAAAGCCGTGGGCGAAAAGACTGCAGTAGCAGAAACCTTAACGCCTGTTTACCCTACAGTTGCAGGGCTTACGCAAGACAGTTTACGTAAGGCGATTGCGATGGCTTTAAAGCAAAACGCACTCAATGAAACTTTTCCCGCGAGCATCTACCAAGCGTTTAATTTTCCTAGTTTTGCCGATAGTTTGCGAGATTTGCACAACCCGCCACCAGAGACAGATTT
The DNA here is from genome assembly GCA_903846555.1 of uncultured Pseudomonadota bacterium. GTDB lineage: Bacteria > Pseudomonadota > Gammaproteobacteria > Burkholderiales > Methylophilaceae > Methylotenera. Next base: position 17,665 of record CAINBI010000155.1, on the reverse strand, counting down.
ACACACACTGGAAGAAAAAACAACGCCAGCATGGCAGCGGTTGGCGTTTGATGAACTACTCGCGCAACAGCTTTCTATGCGTAAGCATTATGCGCGCCGCCGTAGTGTGAACGCGCCGCAATTTAAGTCTTCTAAAAGTTTAGTTTCTGGCTTGCTTAAAAGTCTGCCCTTTGCTTTAACGCAGGCGCAGCAGAAAGTGGCTGTTGAGATAGAGCGCGATTTAATGCAGCCGCATCCTATGCAGCGCTTATTGCAGGGTGATGTTGGCAGCGGCAAAACGATAGTCGCATGCATGGCGGCACTACAAAGTATAGAAAGTGGCTGGCAGGTTGCCCTGATGGCACCAACCGAAATTTTAGCGGAACAACATTATCGAAAAATACTGGGCTGGCTAACGCCGCTTAATATTCAAATTGCTTGGCTCACTGGTAGCCAGTCTAAAAAAGATCGCACCACAACGTTAGAATCTATGGCGAGTGGCCGTGCGCAGTTGGTTATCGGCACCCATGCTTTATTTCAGGAGGCGGTTCAATTTAAAAATCTTGGGCTGGCAATTATCGATGAGCAACATCGATTTGGCGTCCAGCAACGTTTAGCCTTACGCCAAAAAGGCCAGCCTGAGCCGCATCAGTTAATGATGACCGCCACGCCCATTCCACGCACCTTATCCATGAGTTATTACGCAGATTTGGATGTGTCGGTGATCGATGAATTACCCCCAGGCCGCACGCCGATTGTGACTAAATTAGTGTCAGATACGCGTAGAGATGAAATTTTACAGCGCGTGCGAGAATCTTGCGCACAAGGCAATCAAGCCTACTGGGTATGCCCGTTGATTGAAGAATCAGAAGTGCTGCAATTGGCAACAGCAAATGACACTTACGCTTTAATGCAAAACGAATTCCCTGAACTAAACATTGGCTTGGTTCACGGCCGTATGAAGTCGGCAGAAAAACAGATAGTGATGGCAGCCTTTAGCGCAGGTGATTTACAGTTACTAGTCGCCACTACGGTGATTGAAGTAGGCGTAGATGTGCCTAATGCCAGTTTAATGATCATTGAGCACGCCGAACGGATGGGTTTGAGTCAATTGCATCAGTTGCGTGGTCGCGTGGGTCGTGGGGCGGCAAAAAGCACTTGTATTCTGTTGTATCAAAACAAGTTATCTGAAACGGCACGAGCACGCCTGAAAGTGATTTATGAAACTAGCGACGGTTTTGCTATTGCGCAGGCCGATTTAAATTTACGCGGCCCCGGCGAATTTTTGGGTGTACGGCAAAGCGGCGTGCCTATGTTAAAAATCGCCGATTTGGAACGAGATACCTTGTTGTTGGAGAATGCCAAAGCGCTGGCTGATCGGTTATTAAAAGAATATCCAGCTGAAGTGGAGCGACATTTGGACAGGTGGATGGGCAGCGCGGGTGAATTAGTGAAAGTTTGAATCGACTGAATATAAAGTTAGATTTAAGTAGCGTTCTTGAGTCAATTCGCGGTTGTGCTGCTCGTAATTAATAAACCCTATGTTTATGCGATAATTCTCACTGTGAGAATCCAACAAAACCTAATCATTAGTCGTCAATGCTGGATAAGTAAGCCAAGGTTTAGTGATAGCCTGCGTCCTTGGTTGGTTGATGATGGCTCGCTCACATCGCGCTTGCAAAAACGTTATACGAATTTTTCAGTTAAGGCGGTAGCCATTAAATATGCCAAACCGATTCAAGATGAAGCGGCTTTATTGCGTCAAGCCAGCCATAAAACTGCTTTGATCCGCGAAGTGTTGCTTATAGGCGACAATCAGCCTGTGATATTTGCCCATAGCGTTTTACCAAGAACAAGCCTGCGAGGCTCGTGGAATGGACTTGGTAGGCTAGGTAATAAGCCGCTTGGAGCTACTTTGTTCGCTAACCCTAAAGTGAAGCGCACACCGTTAAGCTATAAGAAATTAAGGTCTAAGCACACGCTTTATAAGCATGCGATGCAACACTTAACGCAGGTAGCTACCACTGAAAAGCCAAGCTACTTATGGGCGCGACGTTCAATTTTTAGTTTAAATCGCGCTAACATTATGGTGACCGAGGTGTTTTTACCGCAATTACTAGTGAAATCAACGGCGTGAAGTACAAGAGAAAATGAAAGCTAAAATCAATTCTAAAATGAAGTTAAGTGCCATCATCCAAAAAGTAGATGCCTATGAGCGCCTAATGCGTTTAGATAAACCTATAGGTATTTTGTTATTGTTATGGCCTACGTTATGGGCGCTGCTAATTGCTGGTCAGGGCAAGCCAGACTGGATCATTACCTTGATCTTTGTTACGGGCACAGTGCTCATGCGCAGCGCTGGTTGCGTAATGAATGATATTGCCGATAGTCAATATGATGGTTTGGTCACACGCACGCAGCATCGGCCTTTGGTGGCGAATGAAGTTAGTAAAAAAGAGGCTTATATACTCGCGATAGTTTTGAGTTTAATGGCATTTGGCTTGGTTTGTACGCTGAATATACTAACCATTAAACTGTCTTTAGTGGCGTTGCTACTGGCTACTAGCTATCCGTTTACCAAGCGTTTTTTTGCGATTCCTCAAGCGTATTTAGGCATAGCATTTGGCTGGGGTATCCCAATGGCATTCGCTGCAATTTTAGGGTACGTGCCAGCTGTGGCATGGGTTTTGTTGCTGGCTAATATTGCGTGGGCGATTGCTTACGACACGGAATATGCAATGGTAGACCGTGACGATGATCTAAAGATTGGCATAAAATCATCAGCCATTACTTTTGGCCGTCATGACTTGGTCGCCATCATGATTTTTTATGGCGTTACGCTACTGCTATTAGTATTTGCAGGCAAGTGGTTGGCGATGCACTATGCCTATTATATTGGCTTGATGCTTGCCGCTGGGGTTGCCATTTACCATTGTTATTTGATACGTAAACGTGAGAAAGACAATTGCTTTAAGGCATTCTTAGGCAATAACTGGATTGGTTTTAGCGTGTTTTCTGGGCTGGTGGCTCAGTATCTAAGTTAACCACTGAGCTGGCTACAAGAAGCCCAGCAGTTACAATTATTTACATAAATTCGACATATAGCGCATAATGCTAGCTGTGAAATTTTGCAAAGCAACTACTCACAATTATAGATTTAAATTGAAGTCAGGGAATAAAGCTCAACATAACGTTTGACAAACACCCTTGCTTCAGCATAAAATCCGCCTCTTAAATTTTTTAGCTCATAGCATTGATAAGATAATGAAAACCTTTTCAGCAAAATCACATGAAGTGAAGCGCGAATGGTTTGTGGTTGATGCCACAGACCTCGTGCTTGGCCGTTTAGCTAGCGGAATCGCACACCGCTTACGTGGCAAACATAAAACTATCTATACTCCCCACGTTGATACTGGTGACTATATTGTCGTGATTAATGCCGACAAATTAAAAGTAACTGGTAACAAGGCTGACGGTAAGCTTTACCATAGTCACTCTGGTTATCCAGGCGGTATCAGTACTACTACTTTTGCTAAAATGCAAGACCGTTTCCCAGGTCGTGCTTTAGAAAAAGCGGTAAAAGGCATGTTACCTAAAGGTCCTTTAGGCTACGCAATGATCAAAAAAATGAAAGTTTATGCTGGTGCTACGCATGAACATGCGGCGCAACAACCGCAAGCATTGACAATCTAAGGATATATAAAAGATGATCGGTAAATATAACTACGGTACAGGCCGCCGCAAAAGCTCAGTTGCGCGCGTGTTCATGAAGGTAGGCAAGGGCAATATCATTGTGAATGATAAGCCTGTGGATGAGTATTTCTCACGCGTTACAGCGCGTATGATTTTACGTCAACCACTAGAGCTTACTAATAATCTAGCTAGTTTTGATATTATGGTAAACGTAATCGGTGGTGGTGAGTCTGGCCAAGCTGGTGCGGTTCGTCATGGTATTACACGTGCTCTAATTGACTTTGACGCAAACTTAAAAAGTGCGTTATCACAAGCTGGTTTCGTAACGCGTGATGCGCGTGAAGTTGAGCGTAAAAAAGTTGGTTTCCGCAAAGCGCGTCGTCGTAAACAATTCTCTAAACGTTAATACTGCAGGCAGAGTATTGGGCGGTTGGCAGTTAAAAAGGTCGCTTATGCGGCCTTTTTTATTTTACATGCCAGATGTTTTCTGACGGGACTTGTAAAGTAGGTTCTCAGACATTAAGTTTTACCAAGCGATGTTTGTTATGATGGCGTAATGAGTGATCAAAATTGACTAATAAAAAACTGAAAGTAGGTATCGTTGGTGGCACTGGTTATACTGGTGTCGAGCTTTTACGCCTATTAAGTGTTCATCCCAATGTTGAGCTAACTGCCATTACTTCGCGTGGAGATGCTGGTTCTGCTGTGGCCGACATGTTCCCTAATCTACGTGGTTATGTTGATCTAGCATTTACGGATCCTGCAAAAGCTAATTTGGGTGAATGCGACGTTGTTTTTTTTGCTACGCCCAACGGGATTGCGATGCAGCAGGCCCGCGAATTGCTGGACAAAGGTGTGCGAGTTGTTGATTTGGCTGCAGATTTCCGGATTAAAGATATCCAAACTTGGGAGAAATGGTATGCCATGACCCATGCTTGTCCAGACTTAGTCACGACAGCCGTCTACGGCTTGCCAGAATTAAACCGTGAAGCTATTAAAAATGCACGTTTGGTCGCTAACCCAGGCTGCTATCCAACTGCTGTACAGCTAGGTTTTATGCCTCTGCTCGAAGCTGGTGTAGTGGATGTTAGTTACTTGATTGCGGATGTTAAGTCAGGGGTAAGCGGTGCTGGTCGCAAAGCTGAAGTACATAGTTTATTTGCCGAGTCTGCTGATAATTTTAAAGCATATGGCGTTGCTGGGCATCGGCATTTGCCTGAAATCAGCCAAGGATTAACTGCTATTGCAAATACTAAGGTCGGATTTACCTTTGTGCCGCACTTAACGCCTTTGATTCGTGGCATTCACGCTACTTTATATGCAAAGTTAACTAAAGATATTGATTTACAGGATTTGTTTGAATCGCGTTATGCAAACGAACGTTTTGTTGACGTCTTGCCTAAAGGTGCGCACCCTGAAACGCGTTCTGTACGTGGCTCTAATATTTGTAGAATAGCCGTGCATCAGCCACAAGATAGCGATATTGTAGTGATATTGTCTGTCATTGATAATTTAGTAAAAGGCGCGGCAGGGCAAGCGGTACAAAATATGAATATTATGTTTAACATGCCAGAAAATACTGGCCTAGAAGTCGTGCCACTTTTGCCATAACTTGCGCTGACCAGATCAATGAAACCAGTACGCAGAAAAATAAAAAAGCATTTTGGTTTAACCGCTAAGCAGGTAGCGGTTCGCTCAAGGCGTCCGTGGTATTTTCAATGGGCAGTTTCGTTGTTGTTTGTGGCGACTGGTTATTCATTCGCATATTGGCAGTTTGCAAGTGGTGGAGAAAACCTCGGTGAAAAATTAAGACAGGTAACACTTGAAAATCAAGGTTTACTGACCAAAGTAATTCAGACTGAACGCCAATTGCAAATTGAGCAGTCTGCACAGAGTAACCTTGAAAAAGAATTGAATCTTGTGCAGGATGAAAATATACATATGAAAGAAGACTTGTTGTTTTATAAAAATATGTTGGATAACAAAAAATTACTTAATAGGTAAGTCGCTTAATTCAATTGAATTTAGATGGGAATCAATATGTTTTTTAAAAATAGTAATCGAATTCAAAACACCATAGCAACACTTATTGGTGTTGACACGCGCATAGAAGGCGATATTCATTTTTCTGGAGGGTTACGCATAGATGGTGCGATTCGCGGTAACGTGAGTGAACCAAATGCGAGTCCAAGCACACTAATTCTTAGTGAGCATGGAAGTATTGAAGGCGCGGTGAGTGCCTCCAAGTTGGTAATCAATGGCAAAATTATAGGTTCAGTGAAGGCAAGCCAATTTATCGAGTTGCAAGCAAAGGCACATATCACGGGTGATGTTCATTATAAATCGCTTGAGATGCATACAGGCGCGGTGATTGAAGGCAAGCTAGTATATTTGGGTGAGCAGGCGCAAGAGGCTGAAAACTGAACAGAGATTGACCTTACCAGTGCGCCGTAGCATAATGATTTCATAGAATATTTAGGAGTATATGATGAATGCAATAACAGACTTACCAGAGATAGACATTCCAGCACCATTAGTTTTTACTGATAATGCAGCGAAAAAAGTTAAAGAGTTAATTGAAGAAGAAGGGTCGCCAGACCTGAAATTACGTGTATTTGTCAGTGGCGGCGGTTGTTCTGGCTTTCAATATGGATTTACTTTTGAAGAAGAAGTGAATGAAGATGATACGCAAGTGCAAAAGGATAGCGTGACTTTATTGATAGATCCGATGAGTTTGCAATACTTGATGGGTGCTGAGATTGATTACCAAGACAGTCTGCAAGGCTCACAATTTGTAATTCGTAACCCGCAAGCGACTACAACCTGCGGATGTGGTTCTTCATTCTCTGTGTAGTCTTTACGGTGGCATAACAAAAATCATCATTAAGTTCAAGATTTAAAAAAGCCACGCCTGTGATTATCTTTGGTAATTAAAATACAATAATTACATACACTTATGGCTCTCTTGGTTATCAAGAGGGCCATTTTTACATTTAAATACTATTGCTATATGGGGTAGTAAATATAATAGTCATATATCGGTTAATCTTAAATACTTAAGAAGTCCAAAGTTGTCCTTGCTATACCTATTTCAGTATCCATTACATTTACCTAATTGTAAGATGTGGATAACCAGTTCTCAAATACTTTTTGCTGACCTAAAATGCATGAGATTCAGTCACTATAATAAACTCCTAATCTTCACCCAAATAAGTCACCGTAAACTCAAAAAAACTTTAAAGTGAAAGACAAATTTTTCAATTTACTTTACAGTTTATGCCCAGTAAATATAAAGAAACCAAGAACCTTACTACTGAACAACGCTATATCGCAATCTGCGACCATCAATACATTCCAATTCAAACTATAATGAATTATTTAGCAAAAACTTGCCCAATCTAGATTGGTGTGTATAATACACACTATGACCAGTAAAGAAGTAATCAAAAAAATAACTGATGATGGGTGGGTGTTGAGGGGCATCAAAGGCTCTCACCATATTTACACGCATCAATATAAGAGCGGTCATATTAGCGTACCACATCCTAAAAAAGATCTAGGAATTGGTTTGGTTAAAAAGTTACTTAAATTAGCTGGTCTAGAATGAAAGGTTAAATATGAAATATCCAATTGCAATTGAGCTTGGTGATGATACTCACGCTTTTAGCGTGATTGTGCCTGACTTGGAAGGTTGCTTTTCTGCGGGCGACACCATGGAAGATGCGATAGATAACGCAAAAGAAGCGATTGAATTATGGTTAGAGACTGTCATTGATGATGGTGGCTCTGTGCCTGTTGCGCAAGAAATTTCTATTCATCAAAAAAATGCTGATTATCAAAATCTAGTTTGGGCGATTGTGCCAGTTGACTTAGCAAGTTTAAGTGACAAAGTTGAGAGAGTTAACATTACCCTGCCTGCAAGAGTTTTACGCAGAATTGATGCTGATGCTAAAGCGGTGGGTGAAAGTAGAAGCGGTTATATAGCAAGAAAAGCACTTGAATTACACGTGGTTTAGCGCACAACGTACCCCGCCAAATACTGAGTGTTTGTAAAAGAGGCGGAGCCTAGGTACTGCCTTTAAGTTAGCAATTAACAAGGTTGTGCGGATGCATTCGGCTAATTCCAGGTCGGGATTGCCATTTAATTTGATATGTGGAACGATGCGGCTATGCATACAGACATATCTATCTAAAAGTTTATTGAGAACTTTCGTGATCTGGTCGCTACGGGAATTTGGGATGTTACCAACGAGAACTACGAATAATTAGGGTTATTTCCGCAAGAAATCACATACATTGACTACTGCACTCTATAAAACATTATGCCTCTATACTATTTTTAGTTACACAAGAGCGCAACAAGCTCAGAAGTGGGGCAATGGTCTTGACTTTGTCTTTAAAGCGTTAAGGATTAGTCAATCTATATCTGGTTGATTATAAAGTAATAATTTTAAAAACTGGAAATAGTATAGAGGCATATAAAACATTACATTGAAGGGAAATTTATTCTTCAATTAGCGATTTAATAGTGTTTTGATGCAGCCTCGGTCGCGGCTTGCCCCATTGAACGAAAATTTGCTTGTCACACAGTAGTCAGTGATATCTAATTAAACTGAGTTGCCGTAATGCAGACGTTGATAAATGGTAAATTCGGCCAATTCTGGACGGCGGAGCGTAACGCTGAATTTATCTCACAGTTAGAATTTATAATCGCGTGTTAAAGTATTGATGATGAAAAATACAAGTAAAACTGCAAGTGCATTGTGCCTTAAGATTTAAATGATCAGTGATTGATATTATCAATACCATTTTAATAATTTAAAGTAATTTTAATGGACATCTATCTCGTCGTTAAAACTATTCATATCATCAGTTCTACAATATTATTTGGAACAGGGATTGGCATTGCTTTCTTTATGTTCCGCACTAAATTTACAATTAATCTAGATGAAAAACTATATGCAGCTAGAGGTACGGTAACGGCCGATTATCTCTTTACATTTCCAGCTGCTATCGCACAAGTAGCAACTGGAGCATGGCTAATAAATAAAAGTGGTTATAGCTGGATGGATTTATGGCTAGTAGTGACGTACATAATCTATGCTATTGCGGGGCTATGCTGGTTACCTGTGATATGGATACAAATTCAACTAAGGAAAATATTGGCGAATTGTGTCGAAAATAACTCCCCACTTCCAGAGCGTTATCACAAGCTTTTTAAAGTTTGGTTTATCCTTGGATGGCCTGCATTTTTAGGTTTGATCGTTGTATTCTTTTTGATGGTTATTAAGCCAGTATGAATCAATTGCCACTCCAAAAGAATCTAAGCTCAGATAACTTAGACCTTAGATCAGAACCAATATTCCAGAGTATCTTTGGTGATAAGTGGAAAGAATTACCACCTGTCATGCATAAGCATTATTTGAATCGCCCATACTCTGATGATGTGAATACGGTTGAAGGAACATTAGATGTCATGTGTGCTGGTCCGCTAAGGCTCTTGCCTCCACTGTTCTGGCTTTTAGGCGGAATTCCACCTCTCAATGAAAAAAATGTACCTGTTACAGTACGGTTTGAAAGTTGCAAAGATACAAAAGAGTTGACTTTTAACCGAGTTTTTCATTTTAAGCATAGAAAACCCTATCAGTTTCAATCTCGAATGATTCAGGTGGAAGGTAATGAAGTGATCGAAATTATGCGCTTCGGTATTGGCTGGCGTATGAGCGTACATTGGGAAGATGATTGTACGAAACTCAAACATAAGGGCTACGTTTTAAAATTATTTGGTCACTTTATTCCTATCCCCTTAACGATGTTGATAGGTGAAGGCAATGCCTGGGAAAAGGCTATTGATGAGAATAGTTTTGATATGCAGGTTGATATTACCCATCCATGGTGGGGCAAGATTTATGAGTATAAGGGTCGATTTAATATAAGGGATAAAGATTGATTCAGCGTGTCCTGATCATTGGTGGATATGGCAACTTTGGTAGTTTCATCTCTAAAGTATTAGCGCAAGAATCTGACATCCAAGTGATCGTTGCAGGACGCTCGTTGAATAAGGCTCAGCAATTCATCTCTGAGCTTGATGCCAAAAATGCTCCTGAAGCAGTCGCATTAGATATTAGCCTCGATATTAACGGTGCTCTAAATACCATAAAGCCTAACATTGTCATCCACACATCTGGCCCATTCCAGGAGCAAGGCTATGATGTTGCTCAGGCATGCATTAACAATAGTCTTCACTATATAGATTTAGCCGATGGGCGTAGCTTTGTTGAAGGCATTGAAAGTCTTAATGAAATAGCGCAAGCACACAATGTTTTGGTTGTTAGTGGTGCAAGCTCAGTTCCATGCTTAACTTCTGCCTTGGTGGATTATTACAAGGATCAATTCAAATCATTAGAAAGTATTGATTATGGAATTACCACTGCCCAAAGAACTGCACGAGGTTTGGCGACTACCTCTGCGATTTTAGGATATACAGGTAAAGCTTTTAAAACGCTCATTAATGGTCATCAAGCGATCATTTACGGTTGGCAGGGATTAAGAGTAAGGAAATACGCTAAAGTTGGATGGCGGTTATTAGGCAACTGTGATGTGCCAGATTTAGTTTTATTTCCTAAGCGTTATCCCGAGTTAAAGACTATTCGCTTTTATGCTGGCTTAGAAATACCATTTATCCATTGCACTCTTTGGGGTTTGTCATGGTTAGTTCGCATAGGGCTAATTAACAGACTGGATAAATTTGCACCATTATTATTACGCATATCATTTCTATTTGATTGGCTTGGCACTTCAAATAGTGCCTTTCATATGGTTTTATCTGGCAAGGATGAAGAAGGCGCAAACAAATCCATCACCTTCGAACTGACCGCTAAGTCAGGTGACGGCCCATACATACCTTGTATGCCTGCAATATTAATCACTAAAAAACTAGTGTCCGGTGAAATTGGCGCACATGGTGCATACCCATGCATTGGATTTATATCTCGTAATGAGTATCTAAATGCATTAAGTAAACTTGATATAGCTTGGGAAGAAAATTAATTCACTATTAGTAGTGTCCGGCAATTTTGCTCAGACGATTATGTAATAGCATGATTCAGAATAGGAAACGATGTGTTTAGGGGTGTCTCCGACTTGAACTTGAATTTTTTTGAGACACTGGGATTTTCTCCCTGCGGTTTCTCATCATGTATTCAGGCCAACTCGTGTTCTCGCAACTCATGGATCATTTACCCCTTCACACGTTCCGCCGCTGCGTCTAGCGCTACCCCTCCAAATATCCTACCAAGACGTTTTCGCATCTCGATCAATTCCTCTGCATGGCATTCGCACAAATGAATTATCGCGAGAGCCTGCGCGACATCCTAGTTCCAGAAGCTGGCAGTTTCTACATCATGGATCGCGGCTTCACCGACTTCGCGCGCTGGTTTACGCGGCATCAAGCGTAGGCGTTCTTTATCATCCGCGCCAAATCCAATCTGCAATTTCGCAGGGTCTACTCACGCCCCGTGGACAAGTCTACAGGGCTGATTTACGACCAGACCATTGCCTTGACCAGCATCAAAGCCAATAAGGTATACCCGCAACACCTGCGCTGTATCAAGATTCACGATGCCGAGCACGACAGGGACTTGGTCTTTCAAACCAACAACTTCGAGTTGCCTGCGTTGACCATCGCCCAATTTTATCGTTGCCGCTGGCAGGTCGAGCTATTTTTCAAGTGGATCAAACAGCATCTTCGGATCAAGCGCTTTTACGGCACCACCGAGAACGCGGTCAAAACATAAATATGGATCACCATTTCGATTTACATCTTGGTCGCCATTGTGAAGAAACGCCTCAAGATCGAGGTCTCGCTCTACACAATATGACAGATTCTGAGCCTGACTCTTTTCGAAAAAACACCACTCAATCAACTACTTAATAATGCGGAGTTACAAATGCAAGCGCCTGAAAATTATAACCAATTGAATTTATTCAGTTAAATTGCCGGAAACTACTGATATATATAACAATTAATAGCCTTGCGAGTACGGCAGTTCTGCTCACTCCGTGTGCAATTATTATATTTCCCCCCCCAAACAGTCAGTGACTTGGCTTTTTTGTATCTGGACGTTTTTAGGTGCAGAGCCCTGTGTTCCGTAATGGGCTGTAAAATCTAGGAAAGTATACTGAAAATGTTAAAAAAGATGCCCTGCGAGCCAATAGGGACGCGCCTCTCAGAGCATCTGTTTTAATGAAATTCGGAGCATACTTCGCCTTAACTGTACCACCAGTCTGGCAATATAGGCCGTTTGGAAAACTTACTCGTTAATCAATTAACGTTCGCCCATAGGCACATAGTCTCTACGCACGCTGCCAGTATAGAGCTGGCGCGGGCGGCCGATTTTATGATCTTCATCTGAAATCATTTCTGACCATTGTGCTATCCAGCCTGCGGTGCGGGCTAATGCAAAAATAGCGGTAAACATAGAGTTGGGAATGCCCATTGCGCGCATCACAATCCCGCTGTAAAAGTCTACGTTTGGGTAAAGTTTTCGTGATACGAAGTACTCATCTTCAAGTGCGATTTTTTCTAGTTCCATGGCCAGTTTAAACATGGGGTCATCTTTTAAACCTAGCTCTTCTAGTACTTCATGGCAGGTGGTGCGCATAATTTTTGCGCGCGGATCCATATTGCGATATACGCGGTGACCAAAGCCCATCAAGCGGAATGTGTCAGTTTTGTCTTTAGCGCGCTTAATGAATTCACCAATGCGAGAAATGTCACCAATCTCTTCCAGCATGTTAAGTGTGGCTTCATTAGCGCCACCGTGTGCTGGGCCCCATAATGAGGCGATGCCAGCGGAAATACAGGCGAATGGATTGGCGCCGCTAGAGCCAACTAATCTTACTGTAGACGTTGAGGCATTTTGTTCGTGATCCGCATGTAAAATTAAAATACGCTCTAATGCTTTCGCTAGAATCGGATTAGGAACATATTTTTCGCATGGCGTAGCAAACATCATGTGCATAAAGTTTTCAGCATAATTCAGATGATTCTGTGGGTACATAAACGGCTGACCCAAGTTGTATTTATAGCTCCAAGCCGCAATGGTCGGCACTTTTGCCAGTAAACGGTGCGCTGAGATTTCACGATGTTTCGCATCGCGAATATCCATCGCGTCAAAATAGAAGGCGGAGAGGGAGCCGACAACACCCACCATAACTGCCATTGGATGCGCATCGCGCCGAAAGCCCCTAAAAATATTACTGAGCTGATCGTGAAGCATAGTGCTGCCGCTAATGGTGTCAGTAAAATGTTGTTTTTCCTGAGCGTTAGGTAGCTCGCCATGCAGTAGCAGATAAGACACTTCCATGAAGTTACAATGTTCCGCGAGCTGCTCAATCGGGTAGCCTCGGTAATAAAGCAGACCTTTTTCACCATCAATGAACGTAATGTTAGAGTCGCAAGCCGCAGTAGACATGAAGCCTGGATCGTATGTGAATACGCCATGTTTGCTGAGATTGCGGATGTCAATCACATCATTGCCAAGGCTGCCTAACAGTATAGGCAGTTCAATGGGTGCTGCGCCATTATCAAAGGTAATGGTGGCTTTAGTCGGTTTTTTCATTGAGCACTGAGTCTTAACGGTTTGAGGTTGTTTGTAAATTGGGCTAATTATACTTCAATGAAGCCATTAAGTGATTATCCGAAATCAGCCTAGTAACAGGTGAATGATTCGATTAGTGTTGGTAGATGGCGCCCAATATCCGCGCACCTTTTGCACCAGTCACTTGAGGTAAATTAGCCGTTTTTTGCTGTATACATTGCTTGGCAAGCCAAGCAAAGGCGATGGCTTCTACCCAGTCGGCGCCAATGCCAAGTGCATCCGTTATGTCCAGCTTGGTGGGGGCGAGCATGGCTTGCAGCCGAATTTTAAGTAAGGTGTTGCGTGCGCCACCCCCACATAAATACGCGCTATCAACCTCGCCACAATCCACCAGCAATGCGTTATAAATACTTTGCGCAGTCAGTTCTAGCAAAGTACGCGCAACATCTTGCGGTTGATAATTTTCACCTGACAACTTCTTAGTAAGCCAAGCATCATTAAATAAGTCACGCCCAGTACTTTTGGGTGGAGGCGAGGCAAAATAAGGCTCAGCAAGCATGGCTGAAAGCAGCGGCGCAATCACTTTCCCAGTGCTTGCCCAAGCGCCGTCGGCATCAAAATCTAAACCCATGTGCTGTTTAATCCATGCGTCTAGCAGCATGTTGCCTGGGCCAGAATCGAAACCAATCACAGAATTATTTTTTGATAAATAAGTGATATTGGCAATGCCGCCGATGTTGATTATGGCGCGACTTTCCAGTTGGTTAGCGAATATCGCTTGATGAAACGCTGGCACCAAAGGCGCACCTTGTCCAGCGGCTGCAATGTCGCGACTGCGAAAATCTGCCACTACCGTAATGTTGGTGAGCTCAGCAAGTAGCGCTGCGTTGCCGATTTGTAAGGTGAATTGCATTTCTGGTCTGTGCCGGATGGTTTGGCCGTGGCAACCTATGGCCGTGATTTTATCTGGGCTAATTTGCATGTTTGCCAGCAATTGATGTACTGCGTCTGCGTACAGAATTGCTAACATATTACCCGTTAGCGCGGTGACTTCCAGCTCATTTTCAGTGGGGTGCTGCAGCGCTAAAATTTGACTGCGTAATGTTTGCGGGTAGGCGAGTAAATGCGTAGCTAATACATTGGGCGCTGGAACTTCATTAGATTGACCCTCGTTAAACGTAACAAGTGCAACATCAACACCATCAAGGCTGGTGCCAGACATCAGTCCGATGAAAAGCTCGCCAGCCATAGCAAAGTCTGTGTTTATCTAATTTAAATATTAATCAAGCGCGGCGATATTGCTGCTGCCCAATAACATTAGCTGAGCCGTCAATTGATTGCTAATGAGATTGAAGTTGGCTTTTTCATGTTCTGCAATAGGGTCGGCTTTAGGTAAAGCGACCGTCATTGGGTCATGATGCTCGCCGTGAATCAGAAACTCGTAGTGCAAATGTGGTCCAGTTGCTAAGCCCGTCATGCCAACAAAGCCAATCACATCGCCTTGCGCTACTTTTTCACCATGATGCAAACCTGCAGCAAAGCGTGATAAATGACCATAAACAGTACTCACACCATTTTCGTGTTTAAGCGTAATGACATTGCCGTAACCACCTTTTTGACCCACAAATTCTACGATAGCATCGCCAGATGCTTTGATGCGTGTGCCTGCAGGTGCTGCCATATCAACGCCTTTGTGCGCTTTCATGCGTTGTAGAATCGGGTGAAAGCGACCTAAGCTGAATCCAGAGCTAATACGAGTAAACTCCAAAGGTGAGCGTAAAAATGATTTATGCAGGCTTTTGCCATCGGGCGTGTAGTAATGCATTTCATTCATAGCATCTCTATAGCCCACTGCGCGATAGGTTTTGCCTTTGTTGACAAATTCAGCAGCAAGTACATCGCCAGTCTTTAGCAATTCACCTTGATCATAACTACCCTCATAAATCACGTTAAAATGGTCGCCTTTACGTAAGTCTGTATTAAAGTCGATTTCACTCTCAAACATCTCTGCTACATGCACAGCAATGTAATCAGGGATGTTGGCATCGTCCGCCGCGCCGAATAGAGAGCTTTTAATGTTGGCCGATTTTAATATTGGACGGCTTTCAAGATGGTGGGTAGATTTACTTGCAATATAGCCAGTAGCACTCTGGTTAATCGTAATGAACTGGTCTGATGCTAATTGATATTCAAGCAAAACTAAATTGCCGTTAGTGTCAGATTGTGCTGAAATATCGTGGCCAGGTTTTAGGGCTCGGGTAATTTCACTGGCCACAATATCATTACGGATAAATTCAATCGCATCAAGATTATGAATATTTAAGCGTGATAATATATTGTTTAAAGTGTCATCACGTCGCACATGATCTTTATACCAAAAGAGTGGTTCGGTTGAAGCGTTAGTGGCGCCAATAGGCGTTGGTAAGGCAATTTCCTCTATGACCGTTGCAGTAGAAATAATACCAGTTAACGATTGTGGCGCAATACCGAAGGCTGCGTAAATGCCAAACAAAGGCAAGCAGGAAATAGCTAAGATCCAGCGTAATTTAAGCTTACGTTCAGTTTTTTCGGCATTTTGCGCTAAAATATCACTTTGCGCTACATCCGCTTTAGCAGCATTGTTATAAGTAGGGTGAGGTTGATTACGCTCGTTAATATCCACGGGCTGACCTTTATTCGAGATTGATGCGATTGCAGATATTAACAGAATACTTAATTAAAACAACTAAATGACTACTTTAAGTTAAATGGTATTAAGAGAAGCTAAGGAAGTAAATTGAATATAGACGACATCAATGTCAACATACAGCAGCAGCTCGCAATGATTAAGCGTGGCGCAGACGAGCTTTTAATTGAAAGTGAATTGATTGAAAAGCTACGACTAAGCATAAATTCTGGCCAACCGCTCAGAATCAAGGCTGGATTTGACCCAACGGCACCAGATTTGCATTTAGGTCACACGGTTTTAATGAACAAGCTACGTCAATTTCAAGAGTTAGGTCATCACGTTCTGTTTTTAATAGGCGATTTTACTGGCATGATTGGTGATCCAACGGGAAAAAGCACAACTCGCCCGCCACTAACCGCCGAGCAAGTGGCAGAAAATGCCAAATCGTATGCTGTGCAAGTGTTCAAGATTCTTAAGCCAGAGCAAACAGAAGTCGTATTTAATTCAAAATGGCTTAATGAGCTGGGTGCGGCAGGTATGTTGAAGCTTGCTGCCAGTCACACGGTTGCACGCATGTTAGAGCGTGATGATTTTACTAAGCGCTACAAGTCAAACCAGCCGATTGCGATTCATGAGTTTTTATACCCGCTACTTCAAGGATACGATTCCGTTGCATTAAAAGCCGATGTCGAACTGGGTGGCACCGACCAAAAATTCAACTTACTTATGGGGCGTGAACTGCAGAAGCAAGCAGGTATGCCGCAGCAATGTGTATTAACCATGCCTTTGCTTGAAGGCTTGGATGGCGTGAATAAAATGTCAAAATCGCTAGGCAACTATATAGGGATAGCCGAAGCGCCAGAAGCTATTTTTGCTAAGATTATGTCAATCTCAGATGAATTAATGTGGCGTTATATAGAGTTGCTATCATTTGAAAGTTTAGAAACGATAGCCCAATGGAAAGCCCAAGTTTCAGCAGGTGAAAACCCACGCAATATAAAGGTAGGCTTCGCGCAAGAAATCGTCACCCGTTTTCATAGTCAGGCGGATGCAGAAAAAGCGCTAAATGAATTTCAAACCCGCGCTAAAGGTGGTATTCCAGAAGATGTACCAGAAATCAGCATTAATATAGAAGGCGAGAATATCGGCATCGCACAATTACTCAAACTTGCAGGCTTGGTAGAGAGCAGCTCAGAAGCTTATCGTGCTATTGAACAAGGCGGCGTAAAGCTGGATAGTAAAAAGGTCAGCGATAGAAATTTACAGCTGAATAAGGGTATTACCGTAGTGGCGCAGGTGGGTAAGCGTAAATTTGCCAAGATGACCATTCAATAGCTAGGGCAGAGCGCAATGGCTGTGCGTATGGTGCTCATTAAAATTATTTTTGTAATGCTCGCGCTGGTCATGAATGGGGCTATAGGATGGCGCAAACGCAGTTTGCCCACCAAATCAATCGGAATCTGCATAAGGCGTGCTTATCTGAATGACCGCTTTGAAGTTGGATAAACCTATAAAAAGCAGTTAAGTGTTGGATAAAACAAGCAAAGCGGACATTTCTATTTAGCGTTGACATGCGAGACTAGCTTATACCCAAGACGCAGCATAACTATGCTAAACTTTTATTGATTGTAAGAATAGTGAACGATTTATGAAAAAGTATAACGATGCTATTCCAGAACAGAACTAGGCTAACGCCACGCCCGTTGTTTATTGCGGGCTTTCT
>CAINBI010000154.1 GCA_903846555.1 uncultured Pseudomonadota bacterium | reverse complement strand
GAAAAGTCGTATGCACCACGGGCACTCCGATTTTCTAAGAGATAAATCTCTTGAAAAGTCGTATGCACCACGGGCACTCCGATTTTCTAAGAGATAAATCTCTTGAAAAGTCGTATGCACCACGGGCACTCCGATTTTCTAAGAGATAAATCTCTTGAAAAGTCGTATGCAATGGTGGGTGCAAAATACCTGTCCTAAATATGGTGGTACTGGCTATTATTTTGTGTAAGGTTTGAGTTGGTTTATAGTGCGTTAACTTTATAATTTAATGTACCAAATAAAGCGCAAATTAGTACCAAATATCGCGCCGCCTTACAGTAGGCAAGTAAATTGGAAATTTATTTATTCCAAATGCTTACATAGTGCTTACACGAGACAAATTAAAAAAGGCTCCCATCGCTGTGAGCCTTTTAGGTATTGGTGAGGCGTGCGGGGATCGAACCCACGACAATCGGATTAAAAGTCCGGTGCTCTACCAGCTGAGCTAACGCCCCAATGTACTAATGGGTAAGACTTATTTCCCGCTTCCTAGTTGGCTTACGTCACCTAGGAAAGGGCGCAATTATGCTAGAAACCAACCACTTGGTCAACCTATTACCAGCAAATAAGTTAACTATTTATATACTTTATCTTTAGTGCGCTATATAAATTTTTTGAGTCATTGATTTTAAAGCACTTAGTCTAGATTACGCTTATCGCATGCCTGGCATTTTTCCGCCCATCATGCTGCCCATCCCGCGCATCATTTTGGCTATGCCACCTTTTGCGAACATTTTCATCATTTTTTGAGTTTCTTCAAATTGTTTAAGTAGACGATTCACTTCTTGCACTTGTACGCCACTGCCATCGGCTATACGTTTTTTACGAGTGGCTTTAATCAATTCCGGTTTGCGGCGTTCTAGCGCGGTCATGCTGTTGATAATGCCTTCTATGCGTCGAATAGCTTTGTCCGCATCGTCAGGATTCATTTTTGCAGCCATGCCTGCCATTTGACTTGGCATTTTATCCATCAGCGCACTCATGCCGCCCATTTTGCGCATTTGTGACATTTGCATTTTAAAATCGTTTAAATCAAAGTTTTTACCCGATTTAACTTTCTCGGCGAGTTTTTGCGCCTCTGCCATATCTACATTTTTATGTGCTTGCTCAATCAAGCTTAGTACGTCACCCATGCCAAGTACGCGTGATGCCATACGCTCTGGGTGGAAAGGCTCTAAGCCATCGACTTTTTCACTGACACCGATAAATTTAATCGGCTTACCAGTTATGTGACGTACAGATAATGCTGCACCGCCGCGTGAATCGCCGTCTAATTTGGTGAGTATAATGCCGGTGAGTGGCAGCGTATCGCCGAAGGCTTTAGCGGTGTTTACGGCATCTTGACCTTGCATGGCATCAACCACAAACAAGGTTTCGATTGGGTTTAGCAATGTGTGCAGCGCTTTGATTTCCGCCATCATAGCTTCATCAATACCCAAGCGACCAGCGGTATCGAAAATAATCACATCGTAATAACCGCGTTTAGCAAAGTCTAATGCGGCCTTGGCGATATCTATTGGTTGCTGACTGGCGTTACTATCAAAACAATCCACTTCCAATTGTTTAGCCAGCATTTTAAGTTGCTCAATCGCCGCAGGGCGGTACACATCGGCACTGGCTAATAACACTTTCTTCTTTTGTTCTTTTAATAGCTTGGCTAATTTGGCAGAAGTGGTTGTTTTGCCTGAACCTTGCAAGCCCGCCATTAAAATGATGGCAGGCGCTACTGCGGCTAAATTCAAACCTACATTAGCCTTACCCATCAAAGTCGTCAGCTCATCGTGTACCACTTGAATAACTGCCTGGCCTGGCGTTAAACTTTGTAACACCTCTTGGCCTTGCGCACGCTGCTTAACTTGTGCAATAAAGTCTTTTACTACCGGCAAGGCAACATCGGCCTCCAGCAGCGCCATGCGCACTTCACGCATCGCGTCTGAAATATTATCTTCCGTTAATCGTGCTTGACCACGTAAACTTTTAATAACGCCTTGCAGGCGATCGGTTAAATTTTCTAGCATTGCGTACTCTTACAAATGATTAGATGCTCAATTTTACATCAAGCTATTATATTTGAAGCATATTTGCGCCATAATTACGTTATGCAAAAATTAATCCCCTATTTAGCGCTTGTATTTATCTATTTAGCCGTAGCTACCGACTTTTGGCGTTGTGCAAAAATACCCGCCATGTTGCAATATTTAAAGCTACATACGGCCATGATCGCAATTGGGCTGATTATTCACGGCTGGTTGTTATACCAAGTCATTTTTGTAAATGGCTTTAACTTAGGTTTTTTCAACATGCTATCGGCCATTTCTTGGCTTACGGTGCTTATTTACTGGGTGGCAGATTTAAAACACGAACTCACTAACTTACAGGCATTTGTATTGCCGCCAGCGGCTATTTTTGCACTGTTACCTGCGTCTAACGCGGCTAATCATGTGCTACCAGCGGTGGAGTCGCCGCTATTTTTGGCGCATATTGCCATCGCTTTGCTGGCTTACAGCTTGTTTACCTTTGCCACTTTTCATGCAGTAATAATGATGATTGCCGAGCGTAGCCTGCACAACAAACCAACCCTGATCAAATTACCGAGCTTTCCACCGTTAATGGTCATGGAAAACTTGTTATTTAGAATTATTGGCCTGGGTTTTGTATTGCTCACCATTACGCTAATTAGTGGCATGTTGTTTTCAGAAGAGATTTTTGGTAAGCCGATGCAGTTGAATCACAAGACCATATTCTCTTTCGCGAGCTGGTTTATTTATGCCGGCTTGTTGTTTGGCAGATATCAATATGGTTGGCGTGGACTAAAAGCCATCCGCTGGACATTAGCGGGCTTTGTGTTGCTTATGCTGGCCTACGTGGGCAGTAAGTTCATTTTGCAGATTTTACTGGGTCGATAGCGAGCCAGCGCACTGAAATTTCGCTGGGCAATTCTCCGCTTTAGCGACTTACGCATATTCCGCAATAAAAATCATATCAAAACAGATGCCCTGGGAGGTAATACCAGAGCGGCTTCCAGGGCATCTGTTTATAGTGTTTTTGAGCCATTGCAGCCGCAAATTTAACGTAAGCTAATGTGCGGCCAATCTTGTGTTTTTGCATATTCAGCCAAAATCTCGTCTGCATCCACGGCAACTGGGTTGGTGACCAGTTTCATTAGCGGCAAATCGTTATGTGAATCGCTATAAAAATAACTGGTTTTAAAGTCTGACAATTGTTGCTGGCGCTCAGCCAACCACTGATTGATGCGCGTGACTTTACCCGCCTGAAAACTAGGCACACCACTCACGCCGCCAGTATATTGCCCGTTCTCCATTTCAGGATCTGTGCCGATTAAATGCTCAATGCCATAAGCCGTAGCAATAGGCTTAGTCACAAAGCTATTGGTGGCAGTAATAATCAAACATAAATCGCCGGCTGTTTGATGCTGATTCACAAGGTCTTGCGCTTTTTGTGTCATCATTGGGCGAATCACTTTATCCATAAATTTAAGATGGAGCTCATCTAAAAATGCAACTGGATGCTCTGAAAGTGGCTTTAATTGAAATTCTAAAAACTTGTAAATGTCCAAATTTCCATTTTTATAATCTTGGTAAAACTGTTCGTTACGTGCGTGATGGGTTTTGGCATCTAATAGGCCCTCTTCTATTAAAAACAAGCTCCAGTTGTAATCGCTATCGCCCGCGAGCAAGGTGTTATCTAAATCAAATAGCGCAATATTTTGCTTCATCGTCAAGGTCTACAAAGTCAGTTTTTAAATTGTAAGTTTTTTTAAATATCTTTATTCGCGGCAGATAGCACTAAAAATACGCCGACTAAAATCACACCAAGTGCAATAAATTCCATCGCTGCAACATGCTCGCTTGCAAACAAAATGCCGCCGATAAAAGCGACGACCGGATTGACAAAGGTATTGCTACTGGCCACTAGCGGACGCACCGTTTTGAGTAGGTATTGGAAGGCGCTGTAGGCCACTATCGAACCAAAAATCACTAAAAATAACATCGCCAACCACGATTTTTGGCTAATATGTTGCGGCCAAGCCTCACCCCACGAGGCGCTAGCTAACAACAACGCAATACCGCCAGCCAGCATTTGTGTGGCGCTTGCCATCAAACCACTAGGCATATCCAAGCGCCTACCCCACACCGAACCAAACGACCAACTGGCTGCCGCAAAAATAAGTAACAATGCGCTGGCTAAATTGCCATGCCCAGCCGTGCTATTGAAAGTACCGCCCAAGTTTAATAAAACAATGCCGACTAAACCCACGGTGATGCCTAGCCATTCTTTGGTGGTGATTTTACAACCCCACAGTGAGGCGAAAATCGCCATCCAAATAGGTGCGGTAGCTATTGAAAGTGCTGCAACACTGGATGATACGGTTTGCTGTGCGTAACACACGGTGCCATTACCCAAAGCCGGAAGTAAAAGGCCAATTGCAGAAGCGCTTAACCATTGTTGCTTGGTCGGGTTAGGAGCACCTAAATAGCGCATCACGCCATATAAAACAAGCCCTGCGGCAGTAAATCGGATGCCTGCCATTAAAAATGGCGGGAAGCTTTCCAACCCAAACCTAATGGCAAGGTAAGTTAAACCCCAAATAAAATACGTGCTGGTAAGTGCCAAGGCAATGAACACCTTTTTACGATGTTGCTGTAAACCAAACGCCTTTAATACTGAATTAATTAGAATTTGACTAACTTCCAGAAACGGTTTTCTTGACCTAGTAATAATTGTGAAAGCTGATCTAAAAACGTACGGTCTACCTGATCAAAAGGGACATCCAGATCAATCTCACCTAGTTTTCCAACATTTCTTAGTGCAAAGTTCAGTATTTTTGAGCCAGGTAATGCGGTAACAATGATTGACCCTCTTATTTGCCACGGGATATTGAAAGCTACTCCTACAATACGTGCTTGGTCGTTTTTAATATCGTCTGCGGTGTGTGAAATACCATAGCGCCACAACACATCCTTCACCAGCGCGGCGTAACCTAGCTCTCTAGTAAACGCATGGCACTTGGGAGATTTGTAAGTAAAATGCAAGGAAACATGATCAATTTCATCGGAAAAATTTTGATTATTGAGTAAGGTGTGACGACTGTCTGAGAACGTATCAAGCACTTTTAAACCAGTCATTTCACCGATGTTTGGCAATGATATTGTGTGCGGAAAATCTGGCTGAATCACTTTAATCAGCTCAGAAAGCTCATGCCAGTAATCAAAAATCTCTTTGAGCTTTGCATTACGTTGTGCAAATACATCTGCGCTCAGCGTCACTGTTTTGTTGTTGAGTTCAAGCGCTTGTTGCGCTTGAACTTTCATCTGATCTAATAAACTCATATTGTTACTTTATAATTATTGACGGACTCACTAAGGGCTTTGCACGAAATTACTTTTACACTTAAAACGTTCAAATTATCATTCTGGACATAGAAAGAATGATGGGGTTTGATGTTTTTGTTAAAAATTAACCATTTTTTGTTCGTGCAAAACTCCCCAACGATTACATTTTTAAATTAACTTAGATTTGAGGATGTGCCCGCTCTGACTTCGACTGTATTTTATTAAGCGCATTCAAATAGGCTTTAACAGAAGCCACCACAATATCAGTATCCGCGCCCTGCCCATTTACAATACGGCCGCCTTTTGAAAGGCGCACAGTCACCTCTCCCTGCGCATCAGTACCACTAGTAATATTGTTTACCGAATAAAGTTGCAACTCAGCACCGCTTTTCACTATGCTTTCAATGGCCTTAAACGCCGCATCTACTGGACCGCCACCATCAGCTTCTGCGCGCGCTTCTACGCCATTTTCTGACACTGTTATAATCGCATGTGGAATTTCACCAGTAATCGAAGCTACCTGCAAGTATACAAGCTTAAAGCACTCTGCGGCTTCAGATACAAACTCATCACTAACTAAAGCATGCAAATCTTCATCAAAAATCTCAGATTTCTTATCCGCCAAAGTTTTAAATCTAGCAAACGCGGCATTCAATAAATCTTCGGTATCAAGCTCAATGCCTAACTCTTTCAACCGGGTTCTAAAAGCATTTCGGCCAGACAACTTCCCTAGCGTCAACTTATTCGCGCCCCAGCCTACATCTTCTGCACGCATGATTTCGTAAGTTTCACGATGTTTCAATACGCCGTCTTGATGAATGCCAGATTCATGCGCAAAAGCATTTGCGCCGACAATCGCCTTATTTGGTTGTACTGGGTAGCCAGTAATAGTCGAGACTAACTTGGATGTTGGCACGATTTGCGTGGTATCGATGCTGGTACTCAAGTTAAAAATATCATTGCGGGTTTTAATCGCCATGACGATTTCTTCAAGGCTGGCATTGCCTGCGCGTTCGCCCAAGCCGTTAATGGTACATTCTACTTGTCTTGCACCACCCATCACAGCGGCCAATGAGTTAGCAACCGCCATACCTAAATCGTTATGACAATGGGTAGACCAAACGACTTTATCGCTATTGGGTACGCGAGCAATCAACTCACGCATACGCTCACCCCAAGGGGCTGGAATAGAATAACCAACCGTATCAGGCACATTAATCGTAGTTGCACCGGCTTGAATCACGGCATCAAATATACGGATCAAAAAATCCATATCAGAACGCACAGCATCTTCGGCAGAGAATTCCACATCGCTGGTATATTCTAATGCCCATGTTACGGCTTGCACCGCACGCTCCACCACTTGGTCTTCCGTCATGCGAAGCTTGTTTTCCATGTGGATCTTGCTGGTGGCAATGAACGTATGAATGCGGCCGCTAGCCGCATGTTTAATCGCTTCGCCTGCACGGCGCACATCATTTTCATTGGCACGCGCAAGTGAACAAACAGTTGAGTGCTTAATGATTTTGGCGATTTCTGAGATGGCCTCAAAATCCCCTTGGCTAGCGGCAGCAAAGCCTGCTTCAATCACGTTTACACCCAATTTTTCAAGTTGGCGTGCAATACGAATTTTTTCTTCTTTGGTCATGGCTGCGCCTGGGCTTTGTTCGCCATCGCGCAAGGTGGTATCAAATATAATAATTTGGTCTTGTTTCATTATCGTTACCTAACTTTTTATGAGTTTAATCTTTAATTAGCATCTAGTTATTTGTCGATTTAAATTAAATCAGGCTAGCTAAATTATAGTCTAGTTAAATTGCAGTCTAATTTAATCTCGCTCAAATACTAGTATCTCGCTGCGGTCGGTTAAGCGCAACGTCATAGAATATATGGAATGTAGGGGATAGTTTGCGCGCTAGCGCAGTGTGTGTGAACTGAGCGCATTTACACGCGCAGCAACACGTAAGGCAAGAATTTTGCGTAAAAATAGCGCACTAGCCATTAAGCTAATCGCATAAAAAGCATATGAAATATTTAAATTCAACATAGTCTTAGAAATATAGTGTTTTTTGCTTTATTCCGCAAGCATTTCAGCGTTTTAATTTATCGATCGTTTAATTTAAGTTCGTGACCATTAAGTCGGTCACGATAACGACACCGCGACAAATAAATTCTGAAGCATTTAATCAGGCTGCTTTTGTTTAAGTCTATCTCGCACCCAAAGTCCGTAACCCGAAAGCGCATAAATAGTCATTACAAAAAATAGCACTTCTGGCGGACTGTATGAGATCAACACAATGACTAGCATTAGCCCTAGAATCGCCAGAAATGGCACGCTTTGTTTTAAATTAATATCTTTACCGCTGTAATATCGCAAATCCGTCACCATTGAAATGCCAGCAAACACGGTAATGCCCCATGCCATCCACTTCATCTGTAGAATACCAAAAAATATATCGCGACCACTCACACCGTATTCATAAGACACCCATACGAAACCAGCCAATAAAGCGGCGGCTCCTGGGCTAGGTAAACCTTGAAAATAGCGTTTATCCTGATGTTCATCATCTAATTTAGTGTTAAATCTAGCTAAGCGCAAAGCCGCACAAGCGCAGTAAACAAAGGCTGCCAACCAACCTAATTTACCTAATGGCTTTAATGCCCAAACATATAAGATTAATGCCGGCGCAACACCAAACGACACCATATCAGACAAGCTATCATATTCAGCACCAAATGCACTTTGCGTATTCGTCATACGCGCTACGCGTCCATCAAGCCCATCCAACACCATCGCAATAAAGATTGCCATTGCCGATAGCTCAAAATGCCCATTCATGGCCTGCACAATGGCAAAAAAACCTGCAAATAGTGCCGCAGAAGTAAAAAGGTTAGGCAGTAAATAGATGCCACGCTCTCTTAAACCGCCTTCTAACAGCGGTTTTTTGCTTGGTATACGTGTTGGTTTTTCAGCCATAATCAAATTTTCAATGAAAGAACTTATTATCAGTATAGCAAAGCTAAGATTATTAGGGCTTGTTAAAATTAGCCTAGAAATTATGATGCAACATTTCAACGATAGTTGTAATATTGTCTTATGGATAAGCTTACTGCAACAACTGTTTTTGAATCACTCTCTTCTCGGGTTCGACTAGACGTATTCTGGCTGTTGGTCAAAAAAGGTCAGGGCGGCATGGTGGCGGGTGAAATAGCCACTACGCTTAATGTGCCACCAACAAATCTCTCATTCCACTTAAAGGCAATGACACAGGCACGCCTATTAAGTGTTGAGCAAGAAGGGCGCTACCAGCGCTATAGAGCGAACATGTTGCTAATGCTGGATTTAATTGCCTATCTGACGGAAGAATGCTGCTCAAATAACCCTCAGCAATGCTTAAACATGCGTGCGTTGTCAAATTGTTCCGTAGGTGTGCTGCCACAAATTTCCGCCAATCTACCCATGCCTTCAACGGAGCATTTTCCGCCTGATAAGGCTGTACTAAATGTTGAAATGGACACCTTCGCGACTACCGTTAATTAAAGAGATTATCATGAACAAATCAATACAAATATTTGATCCCGCCATGTGCTGTAATAGCGGCGTATGTGGCGTAGATGTGGATCAACAATTAGTCAGCTTTGCTGCCGATTTAGATTGGGCCACACAAAATGGTGTGCAAGTTGAGCGTTTTAATCTTGCGCAACAGCCAATGAGCTTTGCCAACAATACGCTTGTAAAAGACTTTCTAGATCGTTCTGGTCAGGAAGCATTACCTCTGACCTTGGTCGATGGTGAATTTGCTTTGGCGGGTCGCTATCCTAACCGCGCCGAGCTCGCACGCTGGTCTAAAATCACCGATACTGTTGCAGAAATAAAGCCAGCATCCGGATGCTGTAGCGGTGGTAAATGTGGTTAATCAACCTCATCACCACTTTAACCCAAAGGTATTTCCATGAAGTTTCTTGATAGCCCGCCACGCTTTCTATTTTTTACTGGCAAGGGTGGCGTAGGTAAAACCTCAATTGCCTGTGCAGCGGCTATCCAATTAGCAGAAGCGGGCAAAAAAGTGTTGCTGGTCAGCACAGACCCAGCCTCTAACGTTGGACAAGTATTTGGCATCAGTATCGGCAATAATATTACCTTGGTGCCTGCCGTGCTAGGCTTAGCGGCGCTAGAAATAGACCCTCAAGCGGCGGCTCAACTATATCGGGATCGGATTGTTGGTCCAGTACGCGGGATATTACCAGAGGCCGTGTTGAAAGGCATTGAAGAGCAGTTGTCAGGGGCCTGTACTACTGAAATCGCAGCATTTGATGAATTTACCGCGCTTTTAATTGACTCTCCTTTAACCGCTAATTACGACCACGTTGTCTTTGATACCGCCCCTACTGGCCACACCATTCGCCTGTTGCAGTTACCTGGCGCATGGAGCGGTTTTCTAGAAGAAGGTAAAGGCGATGCCTCCTGCCTTGGCCCATTGGCTGGTTTGGACAAACAACGTGCGCAATACAAAGCCGCTGTGGATGCACTTGCGGATGACCAACGAACACGGCTGATTCTGGTTGCCCGTGCGCAGCAGTCCACTTTGCGTGAAATTGCACGCACACATGAAGAACTTGCTGGCATTGGCTTAAAGCAACAATATTTGGTTATTAATGGCATTCTGCCGATGGCTGAAGCAGCAAGTGACGCCTTAGCTGCAGCAATTTACCACCGCGAGCAGGCTGCCTTGCAGGCTATTCCTGAAGTATTAAAAGCCTTGCCGCAAGATCAGATTGCGCTAAAAGCATTCGATTTAGTCGGTTTAGAGGCTTTACGCCAGTTGCTGGTAGACATTCCATATCACGCTAAAGTCACGACTTATTCCCCTATTAAATTGCATCAAGCCAGCTTGTCTAAATTAGTGGATGGTATTGCGGCCGATGGCCACGGCTTAGTGATGCTAATGGGTAAGGGTGGAGTTGGAAAAACCACCATTGCAGCAGCGATTGCCGTTGAATTAGCCCACAGAGGCTTGCCTGTTCATCTCACCACCTCTGACCCTGCCGCGCACCTGACCGCAACATTGAACATTGCGCTGGATAATCTAACGGTTAGCCGTATTGATCCTCACGCTGAAACTGAGCGCTATCGTCAACAGGTCTTAGAAACCAAGGGCGCGCAACTGGATGAACACGGTCGCGCCCTGCTAGAAGAAGACCTGCGCTCACCCTGCACAGAAGAAATTGCAGTGTTTCAGGCATTCTCACGCATCATCCGTGAGGCTGGCAAAAAGTTCGTGATCATGGATACGGCACCAACGGGCCACACCTTGTTATTGTTAGATGCTACGGGGGCTTATCATCGAGAAGTAGTGCGTCAAATGGACAGCACCCATCTACATGTCACTACTCCGATGATGCAACTACAAGACATCAAACAAACCAAGGTGCTTATCGTGACGCTTGCAGAAAAAACACCCGTGCTAGAAGCTACCAATTTGCAAGCAGATTTGCGCCGCGCTGGCATTGAGCCTTGGGCATGGGTCATTAACAACAGTGTTGCCGCAACTGCAAGCACTTCATCATTACTTCATCAAAGGGCGCTTAACGAATTAGTTGAGATTAAGGCAGTAGCCCAACAACACTCAACACGATACGCCGTTGTAGCAATGCTTAAAGAAGAACCGATAGGTTTTCAGCGTTTGTTAGACCTAGCTGCGGGATAACACCTGAATAATATTTGGTCACACTATATAAAAAAATAGATTCCAATGTAGCTAAGAGTTATAGCTAATATGATAACTACGCACAAAACCAAAAATCAAAAAAACCAACTGGATATAATAATGGATCAACAAACTGGCACAAAAACACAACTAGCATTTCTCGATCGATACCTAACCTTGTGGATTTTTACGGCGATGGCAATTGGCATCGTTGCTGGCTTCGCCTTCCCTTCCGAAATCAATGCCTTAAATGGTGCCGTATCCGTAGGTACCACCAACATCCCCATTGCCATCGGTTTAATCTTAATGATGTATCCACCTCTAGCAAAAGTACACTACGAAGAATTGGCTGATGTTTTTCGCAACTGGAAAGTGCTAGGGCTGTCGCTATTGCAAAATTGGATTATCGGACCTTTGTTAATGTTTGCGCTGGCTATTTTATTTCTGCGCGATTATCCAGAATATATGACAGGTCTAATACTCATCGGCTTAGCTCGCTGCATTGCAATGGTAATCGTTTGGAACGAGCTGGCGCGGGGTGATAATGAATACGCCGCAGGGTTAGTTGCGTTCAATAGTGTTTTTCAGGTGCTGTTTTATGGCGTGTATGCCTGGTTATTTATCACCATACTGCCGCCGTTGTTTGGCATGCAAGGCGGCCTAGTCAACATCACAGTGGCTGAAATCGCCAAAAGTGTGTTCATCTATCTCGGCATTCCATTTATCGCAGGCTTTACTACTCGCTATGTTCTGGTGCGCGCCAAAGGAAAAGACTGGTACCACAATAATTTTGTACCAAAAATTAGCCCGCTGACGCTAATCGCTTTGCTATTTACCATTATGGTCATGTTCTCGCTGAAAGGTGACTTAATCGTACACCTGCCGTTAGACGTCATCAGAATTGCCATTCCATTATTAATTTATTTTATCGTGATGTTTTTAATGAGCTTTATGATGGGCATTGCCATCGGTGCGGGTTATGAAAAAACAACTACACTGGCTTTTACCGCTGCCAGCAATAACTTTGAGTTAGCCATTGCAGTTGCAGTCGCCGTATTTGGCATCGACAGCGGAGTAGCCCTTGCAGCGGTAATTGGGCCCTTGATAGAAGTTCCCGTCATGATTGCGTTGGTGAATGTGGCGTTTTACTTCCGTAAGTACGGCTTTACCTCTAGATAATAATCGCACCGTACTTTAGACTGAGATTGCCCATCTTGATCGATGGGCTAGTCTCTTGACGCGAATTTATAGCAAACACATCCTTAACAGTTAAGCTTTCTTTGACGGAAAGGCACATATCAATGATAATCGAAGCGCGGCTTAATAAAGCACTCACTGAATGCTAAAAAAACAGTTGTGCAACGCGTCAAATACGGAATTTATGGAACATAAAATGACACCCATTGAGCTGGCGCGGCAAACATTGATGCAGCTTTCCAAAAGCCAAAGACCTCCTACACCAGAAAATTTTCGGCGAGTCTACGATGAGATTGCAGGCATTGAATCAGCAGACCATTCAAATATGCTGAATAAATCTCTAGAAAAAGTATTAAATGAGATGGGTAATCATCGCCAAAAATACTTGACCACTGCACAAAAAATCTCAATATCAGTTAAAAATCAAGACTCAACTGGCTTGGAAGAACAACTTCGCAGCTTACTTTCAACAGAAACTGCTGAAGAAAATGGCCTGAATTGGGCTACGCTGCTACGCTATATTTTAAAGCAGCTAGATGCCAATCATCGCGGCCTAACGCTGAGTAGTAAAAAGGAGACTTTACATCGCGTCATTATCAACTTTTCTAATGATCATGTGCAGTTAGGCCAGAAAATTCAGGCACTTATCACTTCTTGGGGTGATGGCCATCCAGCCATACAAACCGCTGATTTTGCTCAACTGGATGTGACACATGGACCGCAAGAGCTGCCGGCACTTGAGGTCGGCAGCCAGCAAATACAGACTGCGACCAATGTCGATGCTAGTCAAATTAAGATTGCCGCTGCTTGGCGCGACATGTTGATTAGGACAATTAACCTTGTTGTTCCGCAACTCACAGATATACCAGACGCAGCGATTAGCGTTGACATGCTGATTAAACTAGCACTCGAATCTCAGACTATTGAAGAAGTGAATGCACTGAGCGCGTCATTAAAATCTATATTGCTTAGAGCTGAAATGCAAAATGATTCACAGTTACGCATACTGGAAGCACTGTTGCAACTGCTACGCTTGTTAGTTTCTAGCATGGGTGAGCTAACCATAGAAGATCAATGGCTACACGGGCAGATTACCATTATTCAAGAAATTATCTCTAAACCGCTCAATATTGAAGCTATTCACAATGCAGAAAGCAGCCTTAAGGAATTAATTTTTAAACAGGCAAACATTAAGCCGAAATTGATTGAGGCTAAAGATACGCTTAAAAATATGGTGAGTGCTTTTGTAAACCGTCTGGCTGAGATTACCGAGAGTACGGGTACTTATCAGGTTAAAATTAAGCACTATCAGGAACAAATTACGGCAACCGAAGATGCTCGTCAATTAAACGCCATTCTTGAAAGCTTGGTAACTGACATTGACGCCATGAATACAAGCGCACAACAATCGCATAGGACCTTTCAAGCAACACAACAGAAAATACAAGATGCAGAAAAGAAAATTAACGAACTGACCGTTAAGCTTGATCACATTAATGAAGTTGCACATGAAGACTTTTTAACAGGCACATTGAACAGACGTGGGATGGATGATGCGCTAGCAAGGGAATTTGATCGGGCTGACAGACACAATACGCCGCTGTCGTTAGCGATGATCGATATCGACCACTTCAAAAAAATTAACGACACTATGGGTCACTCTGCTGGAGATGTGGCGCTTGCGCACTTAGCCAAGGTGGTTAAAAGCATTTTACGCAGCACAGATATCCTAGCACGCTACGGAGGGGAGGAGTTCGTCATTCTTCTACCAGGCTCTAAGCAGGCTGATGCCGTAAACGTGATGACTGGTGTGCAACGGCATTTAACCAAAAACTTTTTTCTGCATAACAATGAGCGCGTACTCATTACCTTTAGCGCGGGTGTTGCCGAGCGTATGTCTGGTGAGCATGTTGATGCGGTGTTGCCGCGTGCCGATGCTGCACTTTATGTGGCAAAGAAAACTGGTCGTAACCGCGTTGTTGGGGCACATATTATTACAGAAGATTCATAGCCATACAGCAACGTTCAGTCCTAAATATCATGCCAACTCACAAGTTTACAAAAATTTCACTTTCAGCAATCGACTAAAACTGAAGCAATTTCAGAGTAAGCTGACAGGTGACTCATCAGAATGATGCTTAAATCTGATTGATAACATCATAATTTAGCTGTTTTATTGTTGCATAATTGTTATTCACGCAAGTTTCATGTAATAAGTAGCAAAAAATA
The DNA here is from genome assembly GCA_903846555.1 of uncultured Pseudomonadota bacterium. Classification (GTDB taxonomy): domain Bacteria; phylum Pseudomonadota; class Gammaproteobacteria; order Burkholderiales; family Methylophilaceae; genus Methylotenera. The sequence goes on along the minus strand of CAINBI010000154.1, from coordinate 23,738 downwards.
CTGGTTTTTTTTAAAATTACTGGTAAAATTTGCGCCACTCGATATAGCTAATTAGGTAAAACTTTTCAGCGGTTATCGGAAAAGTTTTTTTAACTAGTTAAACTCTTAAGGAATAAACATGACACGTTCACTTTTACTTGCTACATTATTAGCTCTTGCTCTAACTGCTTGCGGCGAAAAAGCTGCTGAAACTCCAGCTCCTGCTGCTGAAGTTGCTGCTCCTGCTGCTGAAGTTGCTGCTCCTGCTGCTGAAGTTGCTGCTCCTGCTGCTGACGCTGCGGCACCAGCTGCTGCTCCTGCCGAAGCTGCTAAGTAATTAGCCTTTAGTAAGAAGTAAAAAAGCCGACTTTTAGTCGGCTTTTTTTACTTAAAATTTCGTTTTCATCAAGTCACCTATGATTTTCAGTCACCTGTGATTTTCCCGCTAGCTAATCTCTCGCCAAGAAAAACCAAGCAACTGATCCGCAACACCAATCCAACCCTCTTCACAACCTAGCACCTTCGCCAGCGCCGCCCTCGCCAATACTGGCGTGTTATTTTTAGCACTTAAATGTGCTGCAACAATGTGTTGCAACTGACTGTTATCCAACTTGGACAACAACTTTGCAGATGCAGAGTTTTCTAAATGTCCTAAATCACCCCCTACGCGCTTCTTTAGCGACCAGCTATACGGCCCATTATGCAACATGCTCGCATCGTGATTGCATTCCAGCACTAGCGCTTTGCAAGTGCTTAACTTCTCTTCAATATGTGGAGTTGTGCGGCCGACATCGGTCAGTACGCCTAGCTTGTGTCTGCCATCAGAAAAAACACATTGTATGGGCTCGCGCGCATCGTGTGGCACTGGATATGGCTGAACTTGAATGTCAGCCACATCAAAAACGCTGTGACTGTCAATCACGTTTAATTGTAAACTATGCTGATTAGGTAAGTAGCGCGTCACCATTTTAAGCGTGCCGTAGGTAAGCCACACCGGTATTTTGTGCTTAGCGGCAAACTTAAATGCGCCGCCTGCATGGTCATCATGCTCATGCGTGATGACTATTCCAGATAAGTCTTCAGGCACAAGACTTAATCTGGCTAATCTGGCTGTTGTTTCCTTAACACTAAAGCCGCAATCCAGCATCAAGCGCGTTTGCTTGACTTCAACCACCAGCGCATTGCCAGCACTGCCACTACCCAGTGAGGCAAAGCGCATGTGTGAACCTTTAAATATGAGTAATGCTTACTTTAATTGCTCATACATCAGGGCTACGATCCGATTGGCTGTCGTTGTGCTGATGCGCGTACCATCTTTATTAACCACGCTGACTACTGCGTTACCTTTATCGCCTTCAGCTACTTTAATACGATATTGTTTTTCTGGATTGGTTTTTTGCTTATCGTCTGTACCCCAGAATTTAAGTTTTTCAACCATGCTCTTCTCTTCTTTTTTCGGTTCAGCTTCAGCAGACTTTTTATCATCATCGCCCCAGAACTTCAAAGTTTCAAATAAGCCTTTCTTTTTAGCCGGGGTGTCGTCAATATCCACATCGGCATAACGCACAAAGAATATGCCGTTCGAGCGATCTTTATCTTCAATGACAAACCCCACTCTATCTAGCGCCAATCCCACACGACGCCATGCACGGTCAAATGGATCATTTAATATTAAGGTCGCACTACCATCGGCTTCTTTCACGACTTCAGCCCGCTTTAAAGTCAGGGCTTGCGCAATTATTGATTTAGACTTCTGCTCCTCAACGCCAAGCTTAACCATTAGGCGGCGTAACAACTCATCGTCTAGCTCAATATCTCTGGCATCTGCTTCAGTCGCTGGTTTCGCACCCAGCTTATAGCCGGTATCAATTTCACCTATATTCGTTCTTACTCTATTTTTACCATCATCTGGCGCACCTGAAACGGAGCGGTGTGACATATAAATCTCAGTAGTATTAGCGTCATCTCCTCGGTCTAAGCGTGTGCGAAACTTTTTCTTATCCGCAAAGCCAGATAATTTATCCAGCCATTTATCAAATTTATCTCCCATATTGCCTGATTCATCTTTTTTAATGGCGTCAGAATCAATCCATTCAGTTTCCATCACCCCTAATTGTGGGTTCTCTACACGCACGGCAAAACCCATATCCATCCAAAACTCACGGATCACTGGCCATATCTTTTCAGCTGGCGCATTCACTACTAACCAGCGTTGCGCGCCTGCTTTCTCTAACCTAACCCCCTCAGGTGAGGTTAGTATTTTTTCAGCAACCGCTTCCTGACCTTCTTGCGCTTGGCTATAGGTCGAATAACTGGTGCTGCCTGGAATAGAATATGCATCACTCACAGGACTCGCCGTTAAATCTGGGGGCACTTCTAACGGTTTAGAGCGGCCTGCGCTCTTATAGTCTGAGGTATTATTGATAAACGGGATGGAATCACAACCTGCTAAACTTGCTAGCAGCACTACGCTAACTGCGGCACGTTTAATTGTGATTGAATTTGATATGTTTGGCTTGATGTTAATTTGTTTCATTCAGACCTCTTTAATAAGACTTTTTATAACAGCATTATTGACGACAGTTTTTATAAAATATTGGCAAGCTTGCAAGCGCTACGCAAAACATCATGGTATTGCGCCGACAAATTCACCATAGGCAGGCGAATGCCTGTTTTAATCAACCCCATTTCTGCTAGCACCCACTTCACTGGAATTGGGTTCGCTTCTACAAATAACTTTTGGTGCAAACCAAACAGTTTTGCGTTGAAGTTACGTGCGGCAATCGCATCTCCAGCCATGGCTACCACGCACATTTCGTGCATCAATTTTGGGGCAACATTACCCGTCACGGTAATCACGCCCTTAGCACCTAGCAACATCAAAGACATTGCTGTGGCGTCATCACCACTAAATACAGCAAAATCTTTTGGCGCACGTAGCAACAAATCTGTGCCGCGCTCAATTCCGCCGGTAGCATCTTTAATACCCACGATATTTTTGTGTGAAGCTAAACGTAGCGTTGTATCGTTTGTAATATCGCAGCCAGTGCGGCCAGGTACGTTGTACAATATTTGCGGAATGTCTACCGCGTCCGCAATCGCCGTAAAGTGCTGGAACAAGCCTTCTTGCGTAGGTTTGTTGTAATAAGGCGCCACCAATAAGCAGGCATCAACGCCCAGCTCTTTGGCTTTTTGAGTAAGTAAAATAGCTTCTTTTGTTGAATTTGCACCAGTGCCTGCAATGACGGGCACTCGGCCATTTACTTGACTGACAGCCGTTTTAATTAGCAGGCAATGTTCATCAAAATCGACCGTAGGCGATTCACCCGTTGTACCAACGATCACAATACCATCTGTGCCTTGATCCACATGAAAATCAATCAGCGCATTCAAGGATGGAATGTCTAAGTAACCATCTTCAAACATAGGCGTAACAATAGCGACTAAACTACCTTGCAACATAGCAAACCTAAACCATTTATAATCCTGCATTTTAACTTAAAAGCCAGCCAAATAAACACTCGGTAAACTTAAACTTCAACATACATTAGACTGATTGCCAAACATTGATATTCAATATGCCTGTATCGTTATAAGCACTTATGCTTTGCTAATACAAAAACTAATCGCTATATTGTGCACTCCAATTGTTTACGCCACTTTTAGCTGAATTAAGAAAGGCTTAAAAGCGGTATAATTATGCTTAGTATTTTGTAGGGGTTTATGGGATTTTATGAAAATATTCCCATAAATAATGGGTACCACCCGTTTTTTATATGACATTTGAACTTTAATATGACATTTGATTTTCATCATTACATAATGATTTTAATTGGTACGGTGTTTGTGAATAACATTGTGCTGGTTAAAATACTTGGCCTTTGCCCGTTTATGGGCGTTTCTAAAAAATTAGAAGCGTCTATTGGTATGGCTGGCGCTACCGCGTTTGTCTTGAGCATAGGCTCTATGACTAGCTGGGGCATTAACCATTACTTGCTCGAGCCAAACGGCTTAGAGTACCTGCGTACACTATCATTTATTGTCATCATTGCTGGCGTTGTGCAATTTACCGAAATGGTGATGGAAAAGAATTTCCCACCTTTATATCAATCACTTGGGATTTTTTTACCGCTAATTACTACCAACTGCGCAGTACTGGGCATTCCTCTGCTCAATGCGCAAGCCAGCCGTAGCTTTCTGGAATCCTTACTATTTGGCATGGGTGGCGCAATTGGCTTTTCACTGGTGCTGATTTTATTTGCATCCATGAGAGAGCGATTAGAAGCGGCCGACATCCCAGTCGTACTTAAAGGTTCAGCAATTGCTATGGTCACCGCCGCCCTCATGAGCTTAGCGTTCATGGGCTTTTCTGGCCTAGATAAGGGTTAGGTTAAGTACTAGGTTAAGTGCTAAATATGAGCTAGCCAAGCATTAGAAAACATATTAATTTAAATTTACCTTTATGCTATTAATTTCACTTTACATTATGCTCGGCCTTGCCCTCGCGATGGGGGTTGTGTTGGGAATTTCTGCTTTATTATTTAAAGTCGAAGGTAATCCATTGGTCGCGCGCATCGACGCGATATTGCCGCAAACACAATGCGGCCAATGTGGCTACCCTGGCTGCAAACCTTATGCAACTGCGATTGCAGCAGGTGAAGCGGATATCAACCAATGCCCGCCAGGTGGAGATGCTGGAGCGCATGCTTTAGCCGATTTAATGGGGGTGGAATATAAGCCGCTCAATGCTGAACACGGCACACCAAAACCAAAATCCGTCGCATTTATAGATGAAGCCACTTGTATTGGTTGCACTTTATGCATACAAGCTTGCCCAGTTGATGCTATTTTGGGTGCTGCCAAGCACATGCACACGATTATTGCTTCTGAATGTACGGGTTGTGAATTATGCCTTGCGCCTTGCCCGGTAGACTGCATCACCATGGTGCCTGTTGCTGAAAATCCAGATAACTGGAAATGGAAATATCCAGTGATTCCGCTTATTTCTGTACCTTTTGATTCAAAAAAATCTAATTTAACTAGCACAGCCGCATGAGTGAAATTATTAATTTTGCGAGCAATTTACTTCGCAGCGCACTTCCAAATAAAGCCATGCCCAACGGTAGCTTGAAAGATATTTTCAAGTTCAATGGAGGCGTACATCCACCAGAACACAAGGCGGAGTCGACAACGCATCCAATTACTAAGCTGGCGATACCGGAAAAGCTGACCTTGCCCTTGCGCCAGCATGTTGGTCATATACCAAAAATTACCGTGCAAGTGGGTGACTACGTACTTAAAGGGCAGATGCTCGCGGAGCCAGAAGGCACGGTGTCCGCAGCGATTCATGCACCAACGTCAGGCACTATAACGGCAATCAGCGAAGAGGTGATTCCACATCCGTCAGGCTTGCCTGATATGTGCATCACCTTAACGCCAGATGGCAAGGATACATGGGCAGTTTTGCAGCCAATCGATTGGCGCAATACCGATAAAAAAACCTTGGTTGAACGATTGCGTGCATCAGGCATTGTGGGCTTAGGTGGCGCTACATTTCCAACGCATATTAAATTGCGCACCAATGGAAAATCTAATGTGCATACATTGGTGATTAACGCCGCAGAGTGCGAACCTTACATCACTTGCGACGATATGCTGATGCGCGAGCATGCAGATGAAATCGTTAAAGGCATCGCCATTGTTCAGTATTTACTGGGTGCAGAAAAGTGTATTGTTGGTATTGAAGACAATAAGCCTATTGCCGCTAGCGTGATGACTAAGGCTTGCACATTAGCTTGTACTCAGACTTGTACTCAAAGCCCAGAAATTTCGGTAAAAGTGGTGCCTACGCTTTACCCAAGCGGCGATGCGCGCAGGCTGATTCATTTATTGCTAGGCACTGAAATTCCTAACGACAAACGCTCAACCGATGTCGGCATACAAGTGTTTAACGTGGCTACAGTGCTGGCAATTTACCGTTACTTTGAGTTTGGCGAACCCTCTATCAGCCGTGTTGTAACCATGACGGGCAACATCGCAGTGCCGCAGAATTTTGAAGTGCTATTTGGCACGCCATTGAAAGCGCTAGTTGCCGCCGCTGGTGGTGCCAAATCGAACACCACACATTTCATTATGGGCGGCCCAATGATGGGCTTTGATCTACCTAATGACTTGGTGCCCATCACTAAAGCGGCTAATTGCATTATTGCGGCAACGCCCGATTTATTTGCCGCACCGCCGCCTGCGATGCCTTGCATTCGTTGCGCGCGCTGTGCCGACGCTTGCCCAGTGAATTTGCAACCACAAGAACTCTATTGGTTTGCAAAATCAGATAACTTTGAAAAAGCCCGCGATTACAATCTGTTTGATTGCATTGAATGTGGCTGCTGTACTTATGTATGTCCGAGCAACATTCCCTTAGTGCAATATTATCGTTATGCTAAAAGTGAAATTATTGCGGTCGATAAAGCCAAAGAAGCGGCAGATTTAGCGCGTGAACGCAACGATTTTAGATTAGCGCGTATTGAACGTGAAAAATTAGAGCGCGCGCAGAAACATGCTGAACGTGCCCAAGCCGCTAAAACTGAAGTTAACGCTGAGACAATTAAACCTGAGGATGGCTTAGCTTCTACATCTACAGAAGCCACACCTGCAAATACCGACAAACAAGCCGCCATTGCCGCAGCCATTGCCCGTGCAAAAGCGCAGAAACTAGCGACGACACATGATGCTGAAGTGGACGCTGAAGTGCCAGCAGAAAAAGCTGTTGCTTTGCCGATCACCGCAGAATTAAAAACGCCAGCAGCTGAAGCTGCTGAATTAAAAGCCAAGCAAGATAAGCAGGCGCTTATCGCGGCAGCGATTGAACGTGCCAAAGCACAAAAGTTAGCCGCTGCTCAAGCTGGGCTTGCGCCAAAAAATATTGAAAATGTCAGCGCTACTGTGCAGGCTGAAATCAATAAAACTGATGCGATACGTGAAAAAGCAAAACAGGCCGTCGATGCAAAAACATTAGAACGCAAACCGTCTGATTAAAAAATATTAATAGGATAAGCCCTTGAATCGTTCACCATATATTACCGACGCACCAACCGTTAGCACCATTATGTTTAAGGTGTTACTGGCACTTGTGCCTGGCATTATTGCTTACGTATGGGTGTATGGCGGCGGCATTTTAGTGTCACTTACCTTGGCGACACTAACGGCACTAGCGGCTGAAGCGACATTACTTAAAATTCGCCAGCGCCCTGTTAAACCTTACTTAATGGATATGAGTGCCGTAGTAACGGCGTGGTTACTGGCTTTGGCGTTACCGCCATTAGCACCTTGGTGGCTGGTGATTGTGGGGACTTTTTTTGCAATTGTCATTGCCAAGCAGCTTTATGGTGGCTTGGGCTACAACCCGTTTAACCCAGCGATGGTTGGTTATGCAGTATTGCTCATTTCTTTTCCATTGATTATGACCAAATGGCCTGTGCCATTATCACTGGCTGAACATCCTTTAGGTTTGATGGATCAGCTGCATTTTATCTTTAGCAATATATTACCCGCTGACATTAAAGTCGATGCGATCACTTCGGCCACGCCTTTGGATTACCTAAAAACACAACTAATGCTGAAACATGAAGTCGCCAGCATCACCCAAGCGCCTATCTTTGGTACATTTGGCGCAAAAGGTGGTGAAATTATCACAGCGGCATATTTGCTAGGCGGCTTGTATTTATTGCAACAACGTATTATTAGCTGGCATTTACCTACGGCCTTTTTAGCCGCTTTGGCGACTATCTCATTAGCCTTTTATGCCATTCACCCAGCGCATTTTGCTAACCCACTATTTCACTTAATGACTGGCGCATCTATGTTATGTGCATTTTTCATTATTACCGACCCAGTCAGCGGACCGACAACACCTAAAGGCAAACTTTACTTTGCCGCTGGCGTTGGCGTGCTTACTTATTTAATCCGCGTGTATGGTGGCTACCCAGATGGCGTGGCTTTTGCGGTGCTACTGATGAATATGTGTGTGCCACTGATTGATGCACTAACGCAGCCGCGTGTTTTTGGACATGAAAAGGGTTAAATTAAGACGATGTCCGACTCGATTATAAAACACACATCCAAAACCGCCATCACTATGATTGCCTTTGCTTTTGTCGGCACAGCGCTACTCGCCTATGTGTTTGAAATTACGCGTGCGCCGATTGAGGCAAGCGAAGCGGAAGCCAGATTAGCACTTTTTAAGCAAATTCTGCCAGAGAACACTTACGATAATGATCTATTAAAACAGATTATTAAGATTGCACCCAACGAACTGCTGGGTAACCGTTTACCTACAGAAGCGAATATCGCAATGCTTCACCATAAAGTGGCTGGCGTCATACTGGAAGCGGTTGCGCACGATGGTTATAGTGGCGACATCAAACTTTTGATTGCAATTCGCGCCGATGGCTCTATTAGTGGTGTACGTGTATTAGCTCACAAAGAAACGCCAGGCTTGGGTGATTACATAGACGTGGCGCGTAGCAACTGGATAAAACTGTTTAATAATGAATCTTTAGCCAAAACACCAGCCAAACAATGGCAAGTTAAAAAAGACGGTGGAAAGTTTGATTACATGGTGGGCGCAACCATTACCCCACGCGCTGTGGTAAAAGCGGTTTTGAAAGCTGAACAGTTTTTTGAGATGAATAAAGAGACACTTTTTGCCGATCCAAAAAATACAGCATCAGAAAATACAGGCTTAATTCAAAAGAATAAGGATTGATCATGAGCAACCTCTATAAAGAAATTACCATCAACGGCTTATGGAAGCAAAACACTGGTGTGGTGCAACTATTAGGCCTCTGCCCAACACTAGCAGTTACCACCAGCGCAGTGAATGGCTTGAGCCTAGGCTTTGCTACAGCGTTAGTCATGGCTGCGGCCAATGGCTCAGTTTCGCCTGTGCGTAAATTAGTGCCTAGCGAAATTCGTGTGCCTGTGTTCATATTAGTCATCGCCACCTTAGTCACTGTCATTGACATGTCAATCAACGCCTTTGCCCACCCATTGCACAAAGTATTAGGCATTTTTATTCCGCTGATTGTAGTGAACTGTATCGTACTGGCGCGGGTAGAATCATTTGCCGCAAAAAACACCACATTACCATCCATGTTAGATGGCTTTATGATGGGTTCAGGCCTAATGCTGGTGTTAGGTTTACTAGGTGCAATACGTGAATTGGTCGGTAAAGGCACTGTTTTATCTGGCTTAGACTTAGTATTTGGCCCAGTAGCAAACCAGTTTATGTGGGTCAGCACTAATTATCATGGCTTGCTATTGGCGGTATTGCCACCTGGCGCATTTTTAGGTTTGGGGTCTCTCATTGCGATTCGTAACTGGATAGAAATTAGAAACACCGCTAAAACTAACGTGGCTACGCCCACGTTAAAGCCTTCATTAACCCACTAAAGCGGCTGTATTAGCAAATATGAATGCTAAGCAACGTTTTGAAATATTCCAACGTTTAAGTATTGCTATCCCCAATCCGAGTACGGAACTCAGACATAACAGTACGTTTGAGTTATTGATTGCGGTCATACTGTCGGCGCAAGCGACTGACAAAAGCGTTAATCTTGCCACCGAGAAACTCTACGCGGTTGCCAATACGCCTGAAAGCATACTGGCGCTAGGTATAATAGGCTTAGAGCAATTCATTAAAACCATAGGCTTATATCACGCCAAGGCTAAAAATGTATTGGCTACCTGCCAAATGCTGATTACTCAGCATCAATCACAGGTACCTAATACACGGATTGCGCTTGAGGCCTTGCCAGGCGTAGGTCGTAAAACTGCGAATGTCATGTTAAATACTGCATTTGGTGAACCGACGATTGCCGTAGACACGCATTTATTTCGGTTAGGCAACCGTATCAAACTGGCCACTGGCAAAACCGTTTTAGAAGTTGAAATGAAGTATCTCAAGACTATTCCACCAGAGTTTATGCGAGACGCACATCATTTATTAATATTACATGGTCGCTATATTTGTACTGCACGTAAACCAAAATGCGCTGAATGCTGTATTGAAGATTTATGCGAATACAAGGCTAAAGAATATAACGCGATCCAATCTAACACCGCAGCAAGCCCACAGTAACGTCAACGTAACATCACAAAAAGTCTAATAATGAAAGTCGCAACCAGCATCGTACTCGGCAATAAAGCCAGCCCAGAATTGGCCGCCCAAGCCGTTAGTCAGGCAATGCAAAAAGCGGGTATTACTGTAGCGAGTAGCGTGTTACTTTTATTAAGCGCCGAGTTTGCAAACAACCCGCAACCAGCCATCAAGGCGGCAGCAAAAGCGGCTAACTGCATGTTAGTCATGGGTTGCACTGCTAGCGGTATTTTTACTGAAGACGACTGGGTGCTTGATGCACCTGCGGCAGCGGTGATGGTGTTTGGCGATGGCGTTTCTTTACAGCCAGCAAATCAAAACCACAGGCGTCAACCCTTATTTACACTCACCGCCCCCAATGCGATTAACAGCACTTGGCTGAATGATGGCAACACACGTTTTGGCGGCGTTTCTGGCGATGCGATTGGTCAAGGTCATTTTTCTGTCTGGGAGAATGTGAAAGGCGAAACGTCTGGCCAGATTGAAGCTTTTTTTGCTGGTGTACAATTGGCTACTAAGGTGTCACATGGCTTACAGCTGCTCAGCCAACCGCAGAAAATTGAATCTGTATCTGGCTTTGATATCACTCAGCTAGCCAACAAACTACCGCTACTTTCATTACAAAAAGCGTGGAAAACACACAGCAAAAGTCACGAAGCTATACCTTTGCATTTAATCATGGCAATCTATGCAGACAATGCTGTAGCGATTAGTCATGGGAACTTTCAGCAGGCTAATATCTTTGCTTATGACGAACTCAGCGGAAGCATCACGATTGCACAACCACTAAAAGCAGGGCAATTTATAAGCTGGGGATTGCGTGACAAAACTGTCGCAGAAGCTGAGTTGACGCTCATCACACATCAAATGAAGCGTGAGTTAGCTACGGATCCTAGCTTCGGCCTCTTATTTTCCAGCCTAGCAAGAGGCCCATATTTATACGATGGCATAGACCGTGATTTAAAAGTAATTACCCAGCAGCTACCCAATATGCCATTATTAGGTTTTTATGGTAACGGCCAAATTGCAGCTATTGCTGGTGAAAATCAATTACTGCCACATTCTGCCGTGTTTTCACTATTCGCCGTATTGAATGAACAAGCCAACGCATAAATATCTAAATAAGGTTTTGTAATCCATGAGTTTGTATAACCCAAGCCGTGATCAGGCCCGGCAGTTTCTATTTGATGCTTGGGCAAAATTTAAGCAGCATTCCATCCTTTCTGATTTAGAAAAAATCGCAGTCGAAGTCATTCAAATGCACCCTGAATATCACGTCATTTTAGATTCACCCGCGCGTTATATGCATCAGCAGTATTTTCCAGAGATGGGTGAAACCAATCCATTTCTGCACTTAAGCCTGCATTTATCGGTAATTGAACAAATTAGTATCAATCAACCCATAGGCATCACACGGATTTATGATAGATTACAACAACAATATAATGAGAGTCATTTAGCGCAGCATGATTTACTTGAATGTTTGGCGGAAACCATTTGGCAGGCACAGCGCAATGGCCAGCCATTAGATTCTGAAACCTACCTCAATTTATTAAAACAGAAATCCAAACAATCCTGATGACTAAAAACGTAAATGACTGGCTTACTGAACACGGTGATTATCTGTATCGCTTTGCATTAGCTAGACTGCGCGATCCGCACCAAGCTGAAGATGCTGTGCAGGAAACCATGCTAGCCGCCATTAAAAGCAATAGTTTTGAGGGTGCTTCATCTGCACGCACTTGGCTTACAGGCATACTCAAACATAAAGTAATCGACCTACAACGCAAGCAGATACGCGAGCAACCCATTTCTGACTTGGTCGATTTAGAGTCCTCTGATACAAGCATGGATGACTTTTTTGATGCCAGCGGCCATTGGCTTGAAAAGCCGCAAACCTTAGAAATGCCGGAGAATGCACTTCAACAAAAACAATTTTTGAGCATTCTGAATAGTTGTCTGGATAAACTCCCCAGCAAGTTAGCCGCTATATTTATGATGCGCGACGTGCATGAAACAGAGAATGATAATATTTGTAAGGAACTCAACATTAGCACGACCAATGCTTGGGTGATGTTGTATAGAGCTAGAATGGGATTAAGAAAATGCTTAGAGATACAATGGTTAGCGAGATAAACAATGAAACTAATGCTTACTTGCAAACAAGCCAGCCAGATTATCTCGCAGTCTTTAGATAAGCCATTGTCATGGTCTGACCGACTGAAATTAAAGTTTCACCTTATTATTTGCGCTGCTTGTAATCGTTTTAATCAACAATTACATTGGTTAAACACCGCAGTAAAGCGGCTGATTCAGGCGACTGAAAATGACGATACTATACAACTTAGCTTGGAGGCCAAAGCTCGAATGACTAAAGCGATTGCCGCCAGAAAACATTAAAGCACTATTCGAAAGCAAACTTTTTAGCATTACTTTTAATCAATTAAAAAGGATTTACCATGAACAAAACACAAAAAACAATCACACTTGCCATTAGTGGTGCTTTCGCATTATCCATCGCGGCAACTTCTATCAATGCCGCAGAAAACCCATTTTCTGCCAAAACATTATCATCAGGCTATCAAGTCGCTGGGAATGATACAAAAATGAAAGATGGCAAATGTTCTACTGGAAAATGTGGTGCCAGCAAAAAAGCTGCGATGGAAAAAGCCAAAGAAGGCTCATGTAGTGCTGAAAAAATGAAAGAAGGTGCTTGTAGCGCTGAGAAAATGAAAGAAGGCTCATGTAGTGCTGAAAAAATGAAAGAAGGTGCTTGTAGTGCTGAAATGAAAAAAAATATGGCTAAATAATTTCAATCAAGAATGATAGGCAAACACATTTAAGGTTCGATATGGCAACATTGCATCATGCCGAATCTCAAATTAACGGCGTTGGTTTGGGGTTAAAGCGCGAGCTGACCCCCCCAAAAAAATCCAAGCCGCTTTGGGCCTAGAACTCATTAACAATATCAACTTTATTGAAATAGCGCCTGAAAACTGGATAGGGATTGGTGGTAAGGCGGCCAAACAACTGGACTGGTTTGTTGAGCGCTACCCGATATTTGTCACGGCTTATGCTTATCACTGGCTGGCTTAGCACCGCTCAATACGAATTTTTTACAGCCAGTGAAAAGATTTTTACAGCAATATGCTATTCCCCTTTAGGGTCCACTTTACACAGAACATTTAAGCAAATGTTCAATTTGGGCTTGAAGTTTTAAATGACTTACAAAAACAACCAAAAAACGATGCTCTGCGAGGCAATAAGGACGGGCGTCCTAGGGCAGTGCTTTTTAGCTAATGATTGACAAAATTTGCCTGACTACCATTAGCGCGCCAGCATCTCTCTTGCATGTTGACGCGTAGTTTCGGTAATCTCAAGACCACCCAACATGCGAGCGATTTCTTCTACGCGCTCAACTTTATCCAACACCGCGATGGTACTAAGCGTTTGCGTACCAACTAAAGACTTGCTGACTCGTAATTGATGCATACCCAATGCGGCGACTTGCGGTAGATGCGTAATGACTAACACTTGACGCTGACTGGCTTTTTCACCGTGAGCGGGTTCACCCAATTGTTTTAACAACTGCCCAACCACCTCAGCCACACCGCCACCAATGCCGACGTCAACCTCATCGAAAATCATAGTAGGGATACTTTCTTTTTGCGCGGTGACGACACGAATCGCCAAGCTGATTCGTGACAACTCACCGCCCGATGCCGCCTTGGCGAGAGGCCTTGCGGCAACGCCTGCATGACCTGCCACCAAAAACTCCACTTGCTCCAACCCGTTGATATTGGGTGATGGCTGGGCTTTTTCTGGTGAATTTTTATCTATCAAGTTAAGTGCCACTTCAAACTTACCGCCGCTCAAGGACAAGCGCTGCATCTCCGCGCTGATCTGTGTGCTTAATTTAGCGGCAGCAAGTTGGCGCCCTTCGCTTAATTTTGTGGCTAATTGCATGTATGCTATTAAGGCTTGCGATTCCTGTCTGGCTAATTCACCATCGTTGGCAAACAGCGCCAGCTCAGCCATGCGCGCTTGTGATTGTGTTAGTAATTCGCCAATTTCTTCAGGTTGCACACGGTATTTACGTGAGACATTATGTATATTCTGTATTTTGGCATCTAGCTCTGCCAGCCTTGCTGGGTCTAAGTCTGCACGTTGTAAATAGCGATTCAAAAAACGATCAGTTTCTTCCAGTTGTATCATCGTGGAATCTAAGGCCTCAACCGCCTCGGTAATTTCGGCATCGTATTCACACAAATGTTGTAGCTTGTGTTGCACTTGTGAAAGCAAACGCATCGCGGACAACTCGCCTTCGCTCAACAACTCTCTACATTCCTCGCCGCCGCTAATTAAACTAGCGCCATTTGATAAGCGCACATGCTCTTGCTGCAAGTCATCCCACTCACCAGCGGTGATAGAGAGTTGTGCAAGTTCACGGGCTTTATCGCGTAACTCAGCAAATTCATCAGCATATTGGCTGGCATTTTTTTCAGCTTCTACGCGCTGCTGATTAAGCTTGTTCCAAGCTTTAAAATGGGCGGACACTTGCGATGCCAGCATTGAAAGCTCGCCGAAATTATCTAACACCATGCGCTGCGTGGCAGGTTTTAATAAGGAATGATGCGCATTTTGGCTGTAAATATCCACCAAAAATTCGCCCAGTTCTTTTAGCTGCGATACCGTCACGGTGGCGCCGTTAATATAGGCGCGTGATCGACCATCGACAAACATCACGCGGCGCAACACTAACTCCAGCCCATCGCTGTCTAGCTCAGCTTGCTTGAGCCATTCTAGTGCATCGAGATTATTGCTGATGTTAAAAATAGCGCTTATTTCAGCCTTGTCGCAGCCAGCACGGGTAACGCCACCCTCGCCGCGCGCGCCTAAAGCTAGCGATAACGCATCGATTAAAATAGATTTACCCGCGCCAGTTTCGCCCGTTAACACGGTGAAGCCAGACTCAAACTCTAAGTCGAGTTGATTGACGATGACAAAATCACGAATGGAAAGGCTTTGTAACATAGGCTTTTAGCTAAAATTAAAAATTATAAAACTCATGGTGATGCGCAAGATTAAGCCCTCAAGACTAGCCCCAGTTGAGCTTATTGCGCAACATATCAAAATAACAATAATCACTAGGGTGCAGCAAGGAAATGGTTTTCTCAGCTCGCTTCACCATTATGGTGTCGCCCACTTCTAATGTGACTTGATATTGTCCATCAAAACTGATTTGCGCGTCGTCAAACTGCACCAGATTCACCTCGATTTTACTAATGCTATTCACTGCAATCGGCCTATTACTCAAGGTATGAGGACAAATTGGCACAAGGGTAATTGCTTCTAAATTGGGGTGTAATATCGGTCCGCCCGCAGAAAGTGCATGCGCGGTAGTGCCTGTAGGCGTGCTTAAAATAAGGCCGTCGCTGCGTTGCTTATGCACAAATTTTTCATCAATACTCACTTCCAGCTCAATTAAACGCAGGCCACTTTTAATCACCACATCATTCAATGCGTAATTAGAGTGATAAATTTTTCCTTGCCGAATCACATCAGTTGCAAGCAACATGCGCGGCTCTTTTATAAACTCACCCGCCAGAATTCGGTCAACTTCTACCAGCATATCTTCAGCACGCAAATCCGTTAAAAAGCCAAAACGACCACGGTTAATACCCACCAAAGGTACATCCGCATCAATCAGGCTACGCGCCACACTCAACATCGTGCCGTCACCACCCATCACAATCGCCAAGTCTGCAGTATTGCCAATTTCCGCCAGAGAAACTACTTTAAAGTCAGTAAGTTGTGCGTGTTTTGCGGTATGTTCCTCTATGCACACTCCAATGTTTTTTGATTTTAAATGTTGCGCCAATGCCACTAAATCTGCCTGCATCTGCTTTAGCGCAGCAGGGTTCATGTACTTGCCAATAATGGCGATGGAGTTAAAGTAATTTTGCATGTCGAAATTAAATCACAGTTGTGGGTTGATACAAAGAAAAACAGCAAACTAAAATAGCTTAAATACAAATTAACTAAATTTATATTATTTAGCGCCTAAACTTACCTAGCACTTGTTAAATTAAGGCAAAATACTTATCTTATCAATTTAGGTTTATTGACATACCTCGGAAACAACAATCAGTGGACAAGCGCGCACAAATACTACTTAAAACCTTGGTCGAACATTATATTAGCGATGGGCAACCGATAGGCTCACGCACACTGTTACAGCATTCTGGCCTAGATGTAAGTGCCGCAACCATACGCAATGTCATGAGTGACTTAGAACAATTAGGCTTTATTGCCAGCCCACACACTTCGGCTGGACGCATTCCCACGCAAAAAGGGTATCGCTTATTTGTAGATTCCTTATTGACGGTGCAACCACTGAATACGCAAGCCATTCAGCAGCTTAAAAACGGCTTAACGTCTCCCAACACGAGCGAGCTAATTTCTAGCGCAGCAGATATGCTTTCGCAACTCACCCAATTTGCTGGCTTAGTGATGATTCCCAAACGCAAACGCGTTGCTTTTAAGCATTTAGAGTTCTTACCGCTATCCGACACTAGGGTATTAGTCATTATCGTCACCAATGATGGTAACGTACAAAACCGCATTATCATTGCCGATAAAGCTTATTCACCAAGTGAACTGACCCAAGCCAGCAATTATTTTAACGCACATTTTTCAGGTCAAACTTTTGAAGAAGTACAACAAAAGCTACATCTAGAACTCAAGCAAATGCAAACCGATATGAATCGCCTAATGTCTGCGGCGCTAGATGCCAGCAGCAAAGCAGTAGATAACGATAAAGATGGTGTAGTGATTGCTGGCGAGCGCAACTTGTTACAAGTGGACGAGCTTTCTACCAACGTAAATAGTTTGCGTAAACTGTTTGAGATTTTTGAAAGCCGGACTTCGCTGATGCAATTACTTGATACTAGCCAGCGTGCTGAAGGTATACATATATTCATTGGTGGCGAGAGTGGGTACTTACCTTTAGATGAATGCAGCATGATTACCGCGCCTTATGAGGCAGACGGACAAGTGGTGGGAACGCTAGGTGTGATTGGGCCAACGAGGATGGCTTATGAGCGCGTGATTCCAATAGTTGATATTACCGCGAAACTTTTATCAAATGCGCTCTCTAACCACTAGCATTTTAGTTTCTAAAATGACTAAAACTTAAAACAAACTCAAAAAAGAACTTATAAAAAACGATGGCTTATTTCAATCAAGAACCACCATTTACACATGGCGATACACCTAAAGTGGGCATTCTAATCGCAAACTTAGGCACGCCAGATGCCGCTACTGCGCCCGCATTACGCCGCTATTTAGGTCAATTTTTGATGGATAGACGCGTAGTAGAAATTCCTCGTTTTATTTGGTGCTGGATTTTACATTGTATTATTTTAGTAGTGCGCCCAAAAAAATCAGCCGCTAAATATGCGCAAGTTTGGACTAACGAAGGCTCACCACTTTTAGTGCATGCTCAGAAACAAACCACAATATTGCGCGGATATTTAAGCCAAAAAATCAACTCGCCTTTTGCGGTAGAGTTAGGCATGAGCTACGGTAACCCAAGTATGCAATCGGCTATTGATAAACTACGTGCGCAACATTGCGACCGCATTTTAGTGTTTCCACTCTATCCGCAATACGCCGCCAGCAGCACAGGCAGCGCGCTGGATGCTGTTTGGCGCGTGTTACTTAAAACGCGCAATATGCCGGCTATTCGTACGATTCGCCATTATCACGACCATCTGGCTTACATTGCGGCATTAGCTAGTAGCGTGCGTGAACATTGGCGGCTTAACGGCAAGCCAAATAAACTCGTCGTGAGTTTTCATGGCTTACCGAAGTTTCATTTAATGAAAGGCGACCCTTACCATTGCGAATGTCATAAAACAGCGCGACTTTTGGCTGAGGCTTTGGAATTAAGTAAAGATGAATACACCGTTGCTTTTCAATCTAGATTTGGTAAACAAGAATGGCTAAAACCTTATTTAGCCAGCACTTTAGAGGATTTAGGTAAAGCCAAAACGAAGCGCATTGATGTAATTTGCCCGGGGTTCAGTAGCGATTGTTTAGAAACCCTAGAAGAAATTGCCATGGAAGGTAAAGAAATTTTCACGTATGCTGGCGGCGGTGAATACCACTATATTCCAGCGCTCAACGAAAGCGAGCCGTGGATACACGCAATGACCACGATTGCACTAGAAAATCTGCAAGGCTGGGTGAGTTCAGACTGGAATACCGATCAAGCTAAAAAAGTTGATGAAATGACGAAATTACGTGCGCAAGCTATGGGTGCAAACAAATAGGCGTTATACTTTTGCTTTAAGCACCTCAAAAGCAATATTATGATCGTAATTACAGGCGGCGCCGGCATGATAGGTTCTATCATCGCTTGGCAACTCAACCAACAAGGTCGTGATGACATGGTTATTGTTGATCGCATCACGCATGAAGATCAATGGCAAAACTTGGTCAAGCGTCAATACGTGCAATATTTGGATAAAGACCAATTACTGCCTTGGCTAGAAGGCAACGACGAACAGAAACCCCGGACCGACGTTGAAGCCATTATCCACATGGGTGCGATTAGCGCGACAACCGAGCGTGATTTCAATAAACTAGTTGAAGCCAATATCCATTATTCACAAAATTTATGGGCTTGGTGCGCCAATAATAAGGCCGCGTTTTTCTACGCCAGCTCTGCCGCCACTTATGGCGATGGCGAGCATGGTTACGACGATGTTTCAATTGATAATATTCGCCCGCTGAATGGTTACGGCTATTCAAAACACTTTTTTGATCAATGGGCCTTACAACAAGTAAACAAAAACCTAGCCACTCCAAAATATTGGGCAGGCTTTAAGTTTTTTAATGTCTATGGTCCCAACGAATATCACAAAGAACGCATGGCCAGCGTAGCGTTGCACAGCTTTAATCAATTTAAAGAAACTGGCGCAGTTAAACTTTTCAAAAGCCATAAGCAAGGTTATGACGATGGTATGCAGCTCCGTGATTTTGTCTATGTAAAAGATGCCGCTGCGGTGGTGGTCCACTTTTTAACCGCCGCCTTAGCTGACAAAACTTGCGCTAACAGTATTTACAATGTGGGCACAGGCCAAGCGCGTGCCTTTAAAGATTTAGCCACAAACGTAATGACTAGCATGGGTAAATCGCCCAATATCAGCTACATTGACATGCCCTTAGATTTACAAGGCCGCTATCAATATTTCACAGAGGCCACTGTGACAAAGTTACGTGCTGCGGGCTATGTCCAACCTTTTTACAGTTTAGAAGATGGCGTAAAAGATTACGTACAGAACTACTTAATGCATGATGATGCTTATTGTTAAAACTTGCACAACATTGGCATTAAACACCCAACCGAATTAAAAAGAGAATCAAAAAATGACGCAAACGACTGAAAGCCAGAACGCATTTTTACTGCATGAGTTGCAAGCACACACAGCGATGTTTGCGCAATTACAAAGTATCTTTCCACAAGTGATTGCCGTGGCGAATGAGTTGCGCGCCACCATGAAGCGTGGCGGTAAAATCCTAATTATGGGTAATGGCGGTAGCGCGGCAGATAGCCAACATATTGCCGCAGAAATTGTCGGCCGCTACAAAAAAGAACGTCGCGGCTTACCAGCAATAGCACTGACAACCGACACCTCAATCATCACCTCAATCGGCAATGATTATGGCTACGACTATATTTTTGCACGCCAAATTGAAGCACTTTGCCGCCCAGAAGACTCCGTTATCGGTATCACCACCTCTGGCAATAGCAAAAATGTAGTGAATGCCATGATTGAAGCCAACGCCATAGGCGCGACTACTATTGGATTAACGGGTGGAACTGGTGGAAAATTACAAGAATTATGCAAATTTAATTTAGTGATGCCTAGTAGCGATACGCCAAGGATACAAGAAGCGCATATTTTTATTGGTCACAGCTTGTGTGACATGCTGGAAGCGGAATAAGCCATGTTTGAAGCTAAAGATTTACTTAAGGCTACTCCATTATGAATGCCCATTTAATAGAAGCTGTTCGGCATTTTAGCGATGCTAAAAAAACCATACTAGTGATTGGTGATGTGATGCTAGATCGCTATTTAATGGGCAGCGTGAATCGCATTTCTCCAGAAGCGCCAGTGCCAGTCGTGCTACTTAAAGAATCTGAAGACCGCGCGGGCGGCGCTGCCAATGTGGCAGCCAACTTGAGCGGTTTAGGCTTGCACACGCAGATCATCGGTTGTATTGGTGACGATGCCACAGGTGCAATACTGAAACGAATTATTGAGAGTTCTGGCGTGAATACGACGCTAGTCATGACTAGCCAACAAAGACCTACCATCTCTAAAACTAGAGTGATGAGTGGTAATCAACAAATTGTGCGTATTGATGACGAAAGCGCAGCCGCATTTACCGCAGAAGAAAACGCGCATTTACTCAATAATGTAGCAAAAGCGCTTAGCGACAAACCAGACATGGTCATTTTGTCCGATTATGCAAAAGGCTTGTTGAGTGATGCTTCATGCAAAGCCATTATTCAGCAATGTAAGCAATTGGCTATTCCTGTTATTGCAGACCCAAAAGGACGCGACTACAGCAAATATAAAGGCGCTAGCGCACTAACGCCTAATAAAAAAGAAACGGCGGAAGCTTGTGGTGTTGCTATGCATGAAACAGAGGCTTTATTGGTGGCCGCCAAGCAACTTAAAGTAGATTTAGATTTAGATTTTCTGGCAGTCACCCTTGGCGAAGAAGGTATCTCTTTTATAGACAAGCAACACACCACGCATATTCCCGCCACCGCTAAAAAAGTATTCGACGTTTCTGGCGCAGGTGATACGGTCATCGCCACACTCGCCGCTGGATTGGTACACGGCTTAACGCCGCACGATGCATTGCAGCTCGCCAACATTGCCGCTGCCATTGTGGTAGGTAAAGTGGGCACTGTGCCTGTGTCACAAACTGAGTTACTTAAATCTTTAGTCAGTGAAGATGGTCAATCGCAAGCCGATAAGATTTGCGATAAAGCGCAATTAGTCGCGCAGGTGAAGTACTGGAAAGAAAATCAGCAAAAAATAGTATTCACCAACGGCTGTTTTGACTTGTTGCATGCTGGCCATGTGACTTACTTAGAAGCCGCTAAAAAAACTGGTGACAAACTGATACTAGGATTGAACACAGATCGCTCAGTAAGCGCATTAAAAGGCCCGAGCAGGCCAGTGATTCACGAGCAAGACAGAGCGCGGGTGTTAGCCGCACTAGCCGCCGTTGATGCGGTGATTTTGTTTGACGAAGATACGCCATTACAATTAATTGACGCGATTCGGCCTGACGTGATTGTTAAAGGCGACGATTACACCGAAGACCAAGTAGTGGGCGGTGCTGAGGTAAAATCTTGGGGAGGTAGCGTGAAATTAATTCCCTTGGTGCAAGGTCGTAGCACGAGCAATATTATCAAAAAACTGGGCACTTAACGTGGCATCAGCGGCAACATCGACCTCACCTAAAATATTGGTCCTAGGCCCAGCTTGGGTGGGCGACATGGTACTGGCGCAAAGTTTATTTAAAATACTCAAAGCGCAACAGCCCAATAGCATTATCGATGTTGCCGCACCGCCTTGGACTCTACCCTTAATTGAACGCATGCCTGAAGTGAATAAAGGCATTGCCTTGCCTTTTAAGCACGGGCAATTTGCATTGTTAGCGCGCATTAAATTTGGCAAAAGCTTGCGCCACGAAGGCTATACGCAAGCCATTATTTTGACCAATTCATTAAAATCAGCCATTTTGCCGTTTGCTGCTAACATTCCGCAACGCACCAGCTTTTTGGGTGAAATGCGCTATGGCTTAATTAATGACATTCGGCCATTAGATAAAACAAAACTGCCGCGCACGGTTGATAGATTTGTCACTTTGGGTTTATCGGTAGATGCAATTTTACCAGCTGAATTGCCTAACCCTAGCTTAGTTTCAAATCAAAAAAACGCTTTAGCTACTTTACAGAAACTGGGTGTTGCCAGTCCGCAAACTAAAATTCTCGGCCTTTGCCCAGGCGCAGAATATGGAGAAGCCAAACGCTGGCCAGCTAAATATTACGCAGAAGTTGCCCGTGATGCGCTGAATAGAGGTTGGCAAGTGTGGCTATTTGGCTCAGACAAAGATATTCCTGTCACCTCAGAAATCGATCAATTAACGCAGAACCAATGTTTAGATTTAGGTGGAAAAACCAACTTGAGTGAAGCGATAGATTTAATGTCGCTTTGTGATGCGGTGGTCAGCAACGACTCTGGACTAATGCATGTGGCAGCCGCACTAGATAAAAAACTGGTCGCCATTTACGGCTCATCCAACCCACACCATACGCCGCCGATGAGCAGTAAAGCCGTGGTTGAATATTTAGGGTTGGAATGCAGCCCATGCTTTAAGCGAGTTTGCCCGATAAATCATTTGAATTGTTTAAAACAGATTTCAGCCAGCCAAGTGATTGCCAATTTGTGGGAATAGTGCCTAAAGCACCGCCCTGCGAAGCCCGTCCCTATTGGCTCACAGGGCAGCACTTTTGATGGGAAAAGATGCTATTTCACAGAATCAGCAAAAAGTTGGCTAATACACCCCAAAACCTCAATATGATTAACCGCACAATATTCTTGCCAGTCGGCTACTTCTGTCCAATCATTTAGGAAAATAAAGTCTAAGCCAGCGCGCGTTGCCGCTTCAAAATCATATTTGCTATCGCCTAAAAATAAAGCTGGCAACTGTATATTACCATTTGCTATTTCACGAGCCAGCACTTCATCTTTATTATCAGGGCTACCAAATAAGCCGCCATCAAATAGCGGCGTAAGGTTGCGTTTGGCAAACAAAGTACGAATCTCTTGCTGATCGCCACCTGAAAGTATAGCCCATTTAGCATGCGGTGTAGCGGCACGCAAAGCTTCCAAGCCCTCCGCAATGTCACATCCCATTAGCCCGACTTCCAACTCACGACCAAATTCATCTAATAAGATTTGAATGGCTTCATTAGTGCTAGGCTGGTTTAAAATCTCACGCAGATAATAATCAAACTTGTGATAGCGCGAAATGCCGCCTAGCCGAACATGGTAATCAACCAAGGCTTGCGCCTGAACATCCGTCGCACCTAAGGTTTTAGCGGTACGAAAATAAGCCTCTGTTTTAAGCAGATTAGAATTTAGCACCACGCCATCGCAATCAAACACAATGGATTTATATTGTTGTATTTTTTGTTTCAAAATTAATTCCAAGACTTTGCTAATCCCTAAAAAATAAAGGGGCGGATTCAAAAACCACTGCAACATTTAATGCGAGACCTTTGCTCGAAGCATGTTAATGGCCAATTTATAACAAAAATATCAATATTCGTCATTCCCGCGTAGGCGGGAATCTAGGCGAATCAACCACTTAACTAGTTCTCATCCAGAAACGTAACCATATGATTTTATTTGATAAAACGTAATTTTGCAGTGGAAAATCCCAGTGAAAATGTTTATAATTACTCTCAAGCCATTGATTGTAAACAATAAACAAAGCCACCGGGGTT
>CAINBI010000153.1 GCA_903846555.1 uncultured Pseudomonadota bacterium | reverse complement strand
TTCACACTCATGCCTGGCTGAAATTGAATTCGGTTCATGCTCATGATGCTCTCCTTGACTAGGTTTTTACTATTATACGAGATTGCACAAGCTGTTAGCCTTGTTTTATATGGATTCCTGAGGATTAGTGCTAATCAAGTAGTCTATTGTTATACGATTAACTTTTATGGATCATCCGTCACGCAAGCAATTTTTTAGTCTGCAACTGCATGTCCTTCGGTGTATCAATATCTCAGTATTTTCTGGAAAGAGTATCAACCAATCGTGACCGCTAATCATAACGGCAAGCCTGCCGAAAAAACGGGGCTACATGCGCGCAATCAGCACCGAAATCGATATGATTTTGAGCTACTTATTCAACGTAGTCCAGAGCTGGCAAGTTTTGTTAAGTTAAATGCGTATCACAACTCTTCTATCGACTTTGCCGACCCACAGGCGGTTAAGGCGCTTAATCAGGCATTGTTGAAACAGTATTATGATATTTCGAGTTGGGATATTCCTGCACAATATCTCTGCCCGCCTATCCCGGGGCGCGCAGACTACCTGCACTACATTGCCGATTTATTAGCCAGCACTAATGGCGGCATTATTCCGCAGGGACCAAGTGTCAGGGCACTCGATATTGGCGTTGGCGCCAATGCTATTTACCCGCTTATCGGTCATCGTGAATATGGCTGGCATTTTGTCGGTGTCGATATTGACCCTGATGCACTGGTTAATGCCCAACATATCTTAGAGGCTAACGATGGTCTTTCAGGCGCAATTGAGCTGCGTTTACAGGCGTCAGCTTCAGCTATTTTTAATGGTATTGTGGCGAAAAATGAAACCTTCGATCTAACGTTGTGCAATCCACCGTTTCATGCTTCTTTGGATGAGGCGCTAGCAGGCACTGAACGGAAATGGCGGGGTTTAGGCAAAGAAAATACAGTAATGCGGGGCAAGCCTAATCGCCAAGCGAATGGTCAAGTGAAGACGCTTAACTTTGGCGGGCAAGCCAACGAGCTTTATTGTACTGGTGGCGAGGAGGCTTTTGTCACTCGCATGATTAACGATAGTACACAAATTGCCAGCCAATGTTTATGGTTTACTAGCCTCATCTCAAAGTCAGCAAGTTTACCTAGCGTTTATCGGGCACTCAAAAATGCTAAGGCGGTGGAAGTGAAAACCATTGATATGGCACAAGGGCAAAAGAAAAGCCGCATAGTCGCTTGGACATTTCAAAATGTGAGTCAGCAGCGCATTTGGCGTGACAGTTATTGGCGCAAATAATACTAGATTGCTAACTTACGCTATGCACTAAGTAAGCAGATTTAGTGACAAGTAATTTCTTTTAAATTAGCCTCAGGGAAATCAGGTTTTAGTTCTCTTAGTCTAGCAGCCTCAGCCTCTGCAAGGTTGTTGAAGATTAGGCTAGAATGACCTTCACCTTGATAACGCAAGGCTTTAGCTACATTTTTTACGCCCTTGGCTTTAAGTTCGGACATTAATTTCAGGGCAAGGCTCTCATCTTCAAAAGTGCCAAATGAAATGGCATTTTTCCATTTAGCTTCTTGCACCACAAATATATCTTCAATCCCTAAAGCGTTTAATTCTGCGGCTTTTACTTGGGCCTCTTGCGAGGTTTTGAAGGGGGGGTTATATATCCAAAATCGTTTTGCCTGTTGTGATGTTTGCTCTTTTACGGTGCCGTGTAACGATAATTTATCAGCAGCACTTTGCGCCCCAGTAAGATTAGCCGCTGAAAAAACGCCCCATTCATAACAAGATGCCATCGTAGCAATAGTAGCGGTTGGTGTAAGGGCTGGCGACGCACCAACCACTTTTTTAGGTAAAACCTCAATTTCTTTTTGTGATAACACGCTGATTTTCTCAGGGTCAATTTCAGCATGCTTGGCTTGAGGTGCGCTCGGTAAAATACGGTCTAAGTTGAAATAGGTTAGCAAACCTGTATTAATCATGAGTAATAACCAAACCAGCTTTTTCATTGTGTATCACTTTGCATAAAATTTTCTAGTAGAAATAAGCCGTGCAACACCAAATGTTCATGTACTAATGTTTGGTTTTTCATGTTGGCTAATAAGTGAGTATGAATCATTTCAGCATTGCCGCCGCTAATGACAATATAAGGCACCTGTTTGCATTGTAGATTTAACGCGTTAGCCATTTGGGTGATTGCACCTACAATTGCATGCAGCGCACCAGCGCTTATCGCATCTTCGGTATTTTTGGCGAAAATGCTAGTGCTGGCTTGCATCGTTGAGTGAGACGTTAAAGACGGTGTTGGTAATTGTGCCGTTGCAAGACCTAAGCTCCGCTGCATTAAGTTGAGCCCTGGTAAAATTAGGCCTCCAATAAATTCGGCCTGAGCTTTATGTTCAATAGACTGACGTTTTGCTAATGCGTCTATGGTGACCGCCGTGCCAGCGTTTACGACAACGCAAGGCGCATGCTTAATATGCCATGCGGCGATTAACGCGGCCCATCGGTCGCTGCCTAAAGTTTCGGCGATAGCATAGCCGTTATCAACATTGCACGCTTGCAAACTGCTCTTGATAAAACTTATCGGCACGCCGTGCGGTGCTAGCAAGTTTGCCAGTAACGCTGCGTGCTGCTCACCAGCCACATTGGAAATCACTACGCGATCATAATTTAAGGTGGTGGGTGAAAAATCAGCTGCGCCTAGCGCTGCATTTGCACAAACGTGGTGATGCTTTAACTCGCCGACCTTATTAAATACGGCCCATTTGGTTCTAGTGTTGCCCGCATCTATGGCTAACAGCATATTGTCATTCTCATAAGCCAAGATTTGAAATACCAACCACATGCTGTGTCGCTTCCAGCAGTTCTTTGAATCTGGTGTTGAGCAGCGCTGTATTATCTACATCATTCAACGCATATTTAAAGCGCGCTTGGTCTATATGAATACGTTTAATGTAATGCCGATCATCCGTCAAAATAAAGCAGTCTTTTGCGTGCTTTGCTGATTGGTTTGTTTCATACACTGTCATTTTGTGTTGGTATGTTGTGAGCAAATTTAAAAGGCGCGGGCATTCTTCTTGAAAATAAGCAGTGTCTTGTAAAATGATGGTTAAATGACTATTTGGATTTTTGCTTAAAAACTGCTGAAAAATCTCAAATTTCTGTGCGCTAGCAAAATCGCCATGACTGAGATTTTGATCAAAAATAACCAGCTTATGCTGCGCACTCGTCAAAATGATATTGATTGCCTCATTATAAAGCAATTCGCCAGTGATTATTTGATCTGGTACTAACGCTGAATCGTCATTTGCCATGCTATTTGAATCCCAGTTTTATGGTTAATTATAACGCCAGTTTGAGTGCGCGGAGCTTTGCCTGTGACCACGCTTAAGTGATGACCTTAGCCATCGTCTGGATGGCGGGCTCTTAATGTTTTTGTAAAAGTAATTCTAGGCAAAAATCTTGCTAATTAACGTTGAAAGTTAAGTAACCGGCAATGTACCAATCATACAGCTGACGTAATAATGCTTCATCTTGAATAACGGTCGCTGTAATATGGCGATTATCTGCCAGTGCTTTTAGTAGCGTTGCCGAATCTCCCGAAACCTTCACCTGCTCGCCATTGATGAAAAAGGCATCGCCAAAAAAGAGCATCAGGCTTTTTAGGTCAAGCGCGATGCCGAGTTTTGCCAGTTTTTCAGCAAAAACGCGCATGGCCATTTTTTTATTAACATCAAACACCACGTCGGCTTTAGGGTCAGAAAGATAAGTACCCAAAAACTCCGCCACTATTTCATTTGACCATTGAATTTTTTGTAAATTGGCGCTCACCGTGGCTATCATGGCGCTGCCAATTTCAGCTGGATGGTTTTGCAAGCTTAAATCAGCATCCTGATACGTGCCCGTTAAAGTGAGCTTATCCTGATTCAACCTATCCTGCATAAAACCTAAAAACTCTGTGGCGAGTTCTTGATTCTTAGGCGCGCGAAAACCAATCGAATAAGTCATGCAATCGGTCGTTACCCCATCTTTAACGCTAGAAACGGCAATGCCCCAATGCGCAAGGTGCGGCGGCAAATACAGCATGTCGCCCGCTTCTAGCAACCATTCTTGAGAGGTCTCAAAGTTTTGCAAAATACGTAAAGGCGCGCCCTCAATCAAACTTAAATCAGTTTGTTCGCTAATGCGCCAAAATCGCCGGCCTTGGCCCTGCAATAAAAACACATCATAACTATCAAAATGCGGCCCCACACCACCGCCATCAGGCGCATAACTCACCATTAAATCATCTAACCGTGCATGCGGAATAAAAGCAAACTGCTGCAATAACTCAGCCGCTTCTGGCAAATAATGGTTCACGCTTTGCACTAGCAAAGTCCAGTTGTGCGCTGCGGATGGTTTTTGCGGTAATTTTGCAAAGTCCTCATCATCAAACGGGCCGTGGCGGGCATGCCATTTATCCTGTTTATATTCAATAATACGCGACTGCACATCATCCTCACAGGCCAAGCCAGCCAGCTCTTCAGGGTTTAATAAGCCCTCAAAATTTTGAATTGCATTTTTAATCAGTAAAGGCTTTTTTTGCCAATATTCCGCTAAAAATTGGCTAGGGGTTAAACCGCCGAGTAAAGATAATGCTTGGTTTTTTGTAGTCATCAGAATGAAACTTTGTGAATTATTTAAGGGTATCTGTATTTAGCGTTGGATTCAATATTTTTTATGCCAAAACGTACGTAGGGCGGTAAAGCGCAAAACATTCCACCGTACAACATTACGCCATTAAGTCTGGCATTACGTATATAAGTCAACAGCATGCTTATGCTACATAAATCGCATCAAAACGCACAGTTACAAGCTAAGCCTGTTAAAATCTGCCTTATGAAAATTTCACCATTCGAACTCTTTGTCGGCATGCGGTACACGCGGGCCAAACGCAAAAATCATTTCATTTCGTTTATTTCACTGACCAGCATGATAGGCATTGCGCTTGGTGTGGCGGCCTTGATTGTGGTGTTGTCTGTGATGAACGGCTTTCAAAAAGAGTTGCGCACACGCATTTTGGGGGTGGCCTCGCATTTGGAAATTACGGGTGGCAATAATCAACTGGCAGATTGGCAAGCGGTTGTTGCGATGTCTGGTCAACAGTCGCATGTGTTGGCCAGCGCACCTTATATTACGGCGCAGGCCATGCTGAGTTATGACCAAGGCGTGCAAGGGGCCATTGTGCGCGGTGTGCTGCCAGCAACTGAAGATAAAGTGGCAGATTTAGCTAGCCACATGAAGGTGGGTCGTTTAACTGATTTGCGATCAGGTGAGTTTGACATCATTTTAGGTGCGGATTTAGCTTTTGCTCTGGGCGCAAAAATGGGCGATAAAGTGGTGGTCATGGTGCCGCAAGGGCAGTTTACCCCGACTGGCGTGGTGCCGCGATTGAAGCAATTTACCGTGGTGGGCTTATTTCAAATCGGCATGTATGAATATGATGCGGGCTTGGCACTGATACACATGGACGATGCCGCCAAGCTTTATCGCATGGAGAATAAAGTGTCTGGCGTGCGCTTAAAGTTGGATGATTTGTTTAATGCGCCTGCCATCGCGGCAACAATTTCAGCGCAATTGAATCAGCCGCCTAACCAATATGGCACTTATTATGTGACAGACTGGACACAGCAACACGCCAACTTTTTTAAAGCCGTACAAATGGAAAAGCGCGTGATGTTCATTATTTTGACCTTAATCGTCGCCGTGGCGGCGTTTAATATTGTTTCTACGCTAGTGATGGCGGTAACCGATAAGCGTGCCGATATTGCGATTATGCGCACGCTGGGCGCTAACCCAAGCAGCATTATGTTGATTTTCATTATTCAAGGCGCTTTAATCGGCGTGATAGGCACGGTGTTTGGGGCGCTGTTCGGCATTGTGATTGCGTTGAATATTGAAACCATCATTCCGTTTATTGAAGCTTTGTTTCATGTGCAGTTTTTAGCCAAAGATGTGTATTACATCAGCGATTTGCCTTCCGAATTAGTGTGGTCAGACGTGATTACCATTGTGATTATGTCGTTTATATTGAGTTTGATTGCAACGCTATACCCTAGCTGGAAAGCCAGTAAAATCAACCCTGCGGAGGCATTACGCTATGAGTAGCACCTTGAGCGGTATGGTGAATAATATGGCCGACAATCATGTGGCAGGCAGTCATATTGTATCTTGCAGCGGGCTGCACAAAACCTATCATGGCTTAGAAGTTGCCGTGTTAAATGGCATTGATTTGCAGGTGAACGCAGGCGAGCAGGTAGCAATTGTCGGTACATCAGGCTCTGGCAAAAGCACTTTGTTGCATTTGCTGGGTGGTTTAGATGCGCCAAGTAGTGGAGAAGTGCGCATTCGTAACCAAAATTTAGCCGCTATGAGCGAAACAAAAAAAGGCTTGTTGCGTAATCAATCGCTAGGGTTTGTCTATCAGTTTCATCACTTGTTGCCAGAATTTACCGCGCTGGAAAATGTAGCGATGCCCTTACTAATTCGGCGCATGGCGCGTGAGCAAGCACTCACCCTTGCGGCAGAAACACTGACTAGAGTGGGATTACAACATCGCTTAGAACATATGCCGGGCGAGCTTTCTGGCGGAGAGCGTCAGCGTGCCGCAGTGGCGCGCGCCTTGGTCACAGCGCCGAAATGTATCTTGGCTGATGAACCTACTGGCAACCTTGATCGCCATACGGCACACGCAGTTTTTGATTTACTGCTAGAGATGAACCAGACGCAACAGCTTAGCTTGGTAGTGGTGACACACGACTTAGAGCTCGCCAAAAAAATGCAACGGCAATATCAGTTGGTTGATGGTCGCTTACAAGCACTTTAACTCGGCTGGCCTGTGATTAACATGTGCGTCATATCCGTCACAATATAAGCCATGATTATTGCCGCACTGATGTTTGTGTTTGGTGCTTGGAGCGTACAACAACTGGCGCAGCTGCCAAGCCTGTATTGGTTGCTGTGCGCATCGGCTATTTTGGTTTGTATATTTTTAACGCAATGCCATCCGCGTTTCTCCAGTTATTTTCATACCCCCAAACTTTTAAAAGGCTTTTTATTAAGCGCGGCAGCTTTTATTCTCGGCATATGCTGGGCTAGCGGTTTTGCGCTGTGGCGTATGAGTGATGCGCTACCGCACGCTTGGGAGCAAAAAAACATCCAAGTAATCGGTGTTGTTGCCAGCGTGCCAGAGGCGACGGAACGTGGCACTCGGTTTCGGTTTGACGTTGAAAAAATACTCACACAAGAGGCGATTGTGCCGCAACACATTAGCCTTAATCAGTACAGTGCCTACCAAAATTACGGGCATAAAAGCCATCAGCCAACCAATGTTGAAGACGCTTCCACACAATTAACGCCATTTAAAGCAGGTGAGCGTTGGCAGCTATTGGTCAGGTTAAAGCGCCCACATGGCACAGCCAACCCACATGGTTTTGATTTTGAATCATGGTCGCTGAGTGAGAATATTCGGGCGATGGGCAGCATTAAAAGCAACACTGAAAACAAAAAACTCAGTAATTTTGTTTGGCGTCCAAGTTATGTCATTGAGCATCTGCGAGAAAATATCAAGCAGCGTATTACACATGTTTTAGCTGGCAAGCCTTACATCGGCATCATTCAAGCCTTGGTGATGGGAGATGACAGCCAAATTAAAGTAGATGATTGGCAAGTATTTTTACGCACAGGTGTCAGTCATTTAGTTTCTATTTCAGGCTTGCATATCACCATGTTGGCTGGTTTAGCCTTTGGTTTTGTGCGTTTCTTCTGGCGCCGCAGCCCTTATTTGATGATGCGCCTACCTACGCGCAAAGCCGCAGTGCTTGCTGGCGCAATGACGGCTTTAGCTTACGCGCTCATTGCTGGGTTTTCTGTGCCATCGCAACGGACTTTTTACATGTTGCTAGTCTTTGCCGTGGCATTGTGGTCTGGTCGGCAGTTGGTGATTTCTCAGGTATTGGCCATTGCCCTGTTTATCGTGGTGTTACTTGACCCTTGGGCGGTAAATGCGCCGGGATTTTGTTTGTCTTTTGGTGCGGTCGCCATGCTGGCCTACGCGCTGGGTGCGCGCATCGGAGAAATTCACTGGTTTAAAGCCGCGATGCAAACGCAGTGGGCCGTTACCATAGGCATGCTGCCATTGTTACTGGTGATGTTTAACCAAACCTCGATTATTTCGCCCATCGCTAATGCCTTCGCCATCCCATTGATTAGTTTTGTGGTCACCCCTTTGGCCTTGCTGGGAAGCTTTTTGCCTTTTGACCTGCCTCTTAACTTGTCATACCAAGCTTTAGACATCGGCATGATTGCCCTTAAATGGCTCAATCAATTACCAATGGCGACTTGGCAGCAACACGCTCCCGCCACATGGACACTATTGCCAGCAATGCTTGGTATGCTTTGGCTATTGTTGCCGCGTGGTTTTCCTATGCGCTGGATGGGCGTTATCGGCTTTTTGCCTATGTTATTAATAGCGCCAATTAAGCCCAATCTGGGTGACATGAAAGTCACGATACTTGATGTCGGACAAGGTTTAAGTGTGGTAGTGCAGACGGCAACACATACTTTATTGTATGATGCAGGGCCAAAGTATAACGAACAAAGCGATGCTGGTAGTCGCATTGTGGTGCCATTTTTACGCGGTGAAGGCATTGCTAAAATTGATGGCTTTATTGTGAGCCATAATGATATTGACCATAGTGGCGGCATGTCATCAGTGCTGGCGTTAATGCCAGTGGTATGGTTGGCTAGTTCATTTTCCGCGCAAATTAAGACCCCTGAAACACAAAAGAAAATAGCATGTTTTGCAGGCCAAGTTTGGGTTTGGGATAATGTACATTTTGAAGTGTTGCATCCCGCCCTTGAAAGTGATGACGACAAAAAGATCACAGACAACAATCGTAGCTGTGTCGTTAAAGTAACAAGTCAGGCTGGCAGCCTTTTGTTAACAGGGGATATAGAAAAAGCAGCCGAAATGGCCTTGTTGAATAGCATCCCTGAAAAATTAAAAAGTGATGTGCTGACCGTGCCGCATCACGGTAGTAAAACCTCATCAACTGTCGGCTTTATTGCTGCGGTAGCGCCTAGTGTCAGTGTATTTACTACTGGGTATTTAAACCGCTTTGGGCATCCAAAACCATTGATTGTTGAACGTTATCAGTCTTATGGCGGCATTATGCGGCGCTCTGATTATGACGGTGCATTGCAAATTGATTTCGTGAATAATTTGCAGGTAAAAAACAAAATTTCGCTAGTGAGCTGGCGGAATCAGCATCAAACTTATTGGCAGGATGCGCTTGTATCCGAGGCAGGCTTCGTTAAATAGCAACCTTGCATCACTATCCTAGATGACGATAGGCTACGGATATTTGCACATCAACCACAGTAGTTGCTTGCCCAAAAGCCGAGTTACGGCTAAAGTATCGCTCATACAAACTTAGCCGAAATTGTGCTGGGTTGGGTGGTTTTATCGGCTTAAAGCCGTTTAATTTTTAGGAGTTGTGCTGTGTTTGAAATTATTAAAGCTGCAGGCTGGCCAATTTGGCCACTTCTTATTGCATCAGTGGTGGCATTGGCAATCATCGGTGAACGTTTTCTGGCTTTGCGTGAAAATATAGTCGCCCCTAAAAACTTATTACCAGAAGTGCAAGCTTGGTTAGCCAAAGGTGGTATTACTAAAGAAACAATCAACCGCTTGGAGCAGCATTCTTTATTGGGCCAAGTATTCGCTAGTGCATTATCTAACGCCAAGAACTCACGCGAAGTGACAAAAGAGGCCATTGAAGAAACGGGCCGGGCCGTTGCGCATAATCTTGAAAAATACTTATCAACGCTTGGTACTATTGCCACCGTTGCACCTTTGCTTGGTTTGCTAGGTACGGTGATTGGTATGGTTGAGTTATTTGGCGCATTTACCAGCACGGGTCACGATATTGCCCAATTTGCACGGGGCATTTCAGTCGCTCTTTATAACACTGCGGCGGGTATTGTAGTGGCTGTTCCGGCGATGATTGCCTACCGTTATTTCCGTTCAAAAGTCGATGGTTTATTGGTGGAAATGGAACAGCAAGCCATTAAGCTGGTTGAAATTATTCACGGCGAACGCACTTAATTCGTATTTTTCGATTTAATTGATGCGTTTAACAAAAGGGTTACTATGAATTTTCAACGTGGAAAGCGCCATGAAGATCTCGAGATGAATCTCGTGCCTTTGATTGACGTGCTATTGGTAATCATTATTTTCTTGGTGGTTAGCGCAACATTTTCTCGCACCAGCGAACTGCAAATCAATTTGCCAACCGCCGAAGCGAATGCAACACAAGAAAAGCCGTTGACCATTGAAGTGGGTGTAGATGCAAATGGCAAATATACGGTTAACAACAAAGGTTTGACCGATACTTCAGTAGATGCGATCAGTGCGGCATTGCAATTGGCCGCTAGCGGTGGCAAAGAACCGACGGTAATTATTAATGCCGATGCTAAAACCACACACCAGTCAGTTGTCAATGTGATGGAAGCCTCACGCGTTGCGGGTTTCACACATATCACATTTGCCACCCAAGCTAAATCAGGTAATTAAATCATTCATATCAATCAATTAAAACAACTTCAGCTAAGTCTTATATTAAAACGTGCTCGAAGTTAATTATGTCAAAAACCGCCAATAAAACAGCCGCGAAACAAGCTGCCACAGAATTAAACGCCAGCAACGCGGCCAATACTAAAACGCTGTATCTCCGCCTGTTTGCTTATGCATGGAAATATAAAACAGTATTTATTGGCGGCCTATTCGGCTTGATTGTTTTGTCAGCGACCAATACCGCCTTTTTGGCGACCATCAAGCAAGTGACCGACGAAGGTTTCGTTAAGCAGTCACCCGATAAAATTGCCTACCTACCTTTAATGTTATTCGGGCTAATGGCTGTGCGGGCTTTCGCGGGCTTCTCTTCAGGCTTTGCCATGCGATGGGTTTCGCGGCGCGTGGTAGAGGATTTGCGACTGAGTCTGTTTCGTAAGCTAATGCTTTTACCTATCAGCTACTACGATGAGCAATCGGCTGGCATCACCGTTGCTAAAATTACCTATGACGTAGAGCAAATGGCTAACACCGCCACAAGATCAGCCACGGCCGTAGTGACAGACACGTTAACGGCCATTGGTATTGTTGGCTACATGCTGTATTTAGACTGGCGACTTACTCTTATATTTGTGTTGGTTGCCCCTGTTATGGCCTTCTTTTTGAAAAAAATGACCCCAAAACTACGCAGCGCAGGCCGGCAAGTACAAGAATCCATTGGGGATATGACCAAAGTGGCAGAAGAAGCTATTTCTGGGCAGCGAATAGTGAAGATATTTGGTGCCAAAGAATACGAAAACGAACGTTTTGCAAAAGTGGTAGGTAGAAATCGGCACATGCAAATCCGCTTGGCGCGAATGTCTGGCATTAATAGTATGGTGGTTGAGCTTTTAGCGGCAGTTTCACTCGGTTTAGTGGTTTACTATGCGGTTGGTCACTTTAGCGCCGGTGAGTTTGCTGCTTTTGTGGCAGCATTGTTGATGCTAATTGCGCCGATTAAACATTTAACCGCGATGAACGAAGAGGTGCAGGTTGCAATTGCCGCCGCTCAAAGCGTATTTGGTGTAATCGACATTAAGCCTGAGTTGGATGAGGGCGACAAAATATTGTCAGCTAGCAAGGGTGAAATTGAATTTAAACACGTCACACTAAGCTATAACAACGCCAAACGTCCGGCGCTGAATAATATTAGTTTCAACATTAAACCGGGTGAGAAGTTGGCTTTAGTAGGGCGTTCTGGCGGCGGTAAAACTACATTGGTTAATTTATTACCAAGGTTCTATGAGCTGCAACAAGGTCAAGTATTGCTAGATGGCGTAGATATGCGTGAGTTGCCGCTGGCTAATTTACGTCAACAGTTTTCATTGGTCAGCCAAGATGTGATTTTGTTTAACGACACTGTTTTTAATAACATCGCTTATGGCGTGTTACGTGGCGCAACGGAAGGACAGGTTATTGACGCTGCAAAAGCCGCGCATGCTTGGGAGTTTATCCAGCAATTACCCAATGGTTTGCAGAATGAAATCGGTGATAGAGGTGTGCGTTTGTCAGGCGGTCAGCGTCAACGAATCGCCATTGCCAGAGCTATTTTGAAAAATGCACCTATATTGTTATTGGATGAAGCAACATCCGCGCTAGATACGGAATCTGAGCAGCATGTTCAGGCTGCGTTAGATACTCTCATGCAAAA
Source organism: uncultured Pseudomonadota bacterium (assembly GCA_903846555.1). Lineage (GTDB taxonomy): Bacteria > Pseudomonadota > Gammaproteobacteria > Burkholderiales > Methylophilaceae > Methylotenera. Next base: position 2,530 of record CAINBI010000153.1, on the reverse strand, counting down.
TAGAACTAGTATTGTCATTGCGCATAGACTCAGTACTATCGAAAATGCGGATCGCATTATGGTGATGGAGCAAGGTAAAATCGTTGAGTGTGGCACGCATACTGCGCTGATGCAGCAGAATGGTCATTATGCTAAATTGTATCAAAAGCAATTTAGCTAGTAGTTGCGGCCTGTAAAAATTGGCTAACTGGCTACAAAAGCAATGGCTTGGTTTCACTTTATGGCATCTCTTGTTAATTCCACTGTCATGGCTATTTGGTCTGATAAGCTTTATAAGAAAATCACTATATAAACATGGTTGGCTCAATAGCTTTAGCCTAAGTGTACCAGTCATCATTGTTGGCAATATCAATGTTGGTGGCACAGGCAAAACGCCACTTGTAATTTGGTTGGTAGAGCAACTTCAAATTGCGGGGTACAAACCTGGCATCATTAGTCGCGGTTATGGTGGTAACGCTAAAGAAGTGCAGTCGGTATTTTCTCACAGCAATCCACAAGAAGTAGGGGATGAGCCAGTTTTAATCGCAAGGCGCACTCACTGTCCAGTATATGTAAGTACTAATCGCTTTGCCGCAGGACAGGCATTGTTAAATGAACACCCAGAATGTGACGTTGTGATTAGTGATGATGGTTTACAGCATTATCGTTTACAGCGCGATGTTGAAATTGTCGTATTTGATGGCGCTAAAGGTTTAGGCAATGGCGCATTACTCCCAGCAGGACCCTTGCGCGAATCGGTCTCTAGATTAAGAGCGGTAGATGCGGTGGTCAGTAACGGTGAGGTCACGGTTAGCACCATTGACCTAAAGGATGTCGGAGTCGCGCCAATTGAAATGCAGTTAGAAGCAGGATGTTTTTATAATTTAATGGATAATCATCTGAAATGTGATGCACAAGCATTTGCAAATCAGCGCTTATTAGCCATTGCTGGTATTGGAAATCCAGAGCGATTCTTTCAGCAGCTCCATCGATTAGGTTTGAGTTTTCAAAGTCGGGCATTCCCAGATCATCATGCGTTTCAGCCGAAAGACTTTAAGCAGCTGACTGCTGACGTAGTTGTGATGACGGAAAAAGATGCGGTAAAATGTCTATCATTCGCACGGTCGAATTATTGGGTATTGCCCGTGGTAGCCTTAATCAATGAAAAGCTCGTGCAAATAGTATTGAATAAGCTGCAAAATAAATAAACTTAAAGTAAATAATTGAGGCTATAAAATGGACGTAAAGCTTTTGCAAATTCTGGTTTGTCCCGTGACAAAAGGCCCGCTCATCTACAATAAAGCAAGCAATGAGCTTATCTCCAAATCCGCTAGGCTGGCATATCCGATTAAAGACGGCATTCCAGTTATGCTAGAAGATGAAGCTCGGAAATTAGCGGAAGATGAAGAGGTTGAATAATATTAAGTCAGATCTACCAGCGTTTTATGTAGTTATTCCTGCGCGTTATGCTAGTACTAGGTTGCCAGGTAAACCTTTGTTAAATATTGCGGGCAAGCCGATGGTGGTATGGGTGGCCGAGCGCGCAATACAAAGCGGCGCAAAAGAAGTAGTTGTTGCAACGGACGATGAGCGCATTTTCGATGTGGTAACGCAGCATGGCTATCAAGCCGTTATGACTAAAGCAGATCATATGAGCGGTACGGATCGAATTGCAGAAGTTGCTTCAGCGCAAGATTGGCATGATGATGCGATTATTGTTAATGTACAGGGCGACGAGCCAATGATTGAGCCTTCTTTGATTGTTGCTGTAGCCAGCAAGCTTGCCAATAGTCCAGTTGCTGTCATGGCGACAGCCTGTCATGCCATTCAGTCCAAGGCCGAATTTTTAAATCCAAATGTTGTAAAAGTGGTTTTAGATGTAAATGGGAACGCGCTCTATTTCAGCCGCGCGCCTATTCCTTATCCTAGAGATGCCTTTGCGGTAGACTTGGAGTTGCCAATTGATATGCTGGCCTATCGGCATGTGGGTATATACGCATATCGTGCAAACTTTCTAAAGCAATATACTATTATTAGACCAGCAGCTATCGAGCAAATTGAGAGTCTAGAACAGTTACGTGTATTACATCACGGACATAAAATTGCAGTCACTATCTGTAAGGAAGCCCCTGCATCTGGCGTAGATACTGAAGATGATCTCGTTTATGTGCGAAGTCTAATGCATTAGAAATTGCGTTATATCAATGCCGATACTTTTATTTACCACTAAAAGATCAAATCTTCTTGCAGTAAACACCAAGGTTTGCTATAGTCCCACCTCTCGACGCAACATATGTCGAATCGGACGCGGGATGGAGCAGTCTGGCAGCTCGTCGGGCTCATAACCCGAAGGTCACAGGTTCAAATCCTGTTCCCGCAACCAAAGATTTAATGGTAATTTATACGCTACATTATAAATAAGCAATGTTTCAAATTTATGATTGACGGCGATTAAAAGCGCTGTATAATGCGCACCTCGTTCACGCAAAGCGTAACGAGAGGCTGGAAGGCAAGCCCTTCTAGGCACTGTTCTTTAACAATTTAACAACTG
>CAINBI010000152.1 GCA_903846555.1 uncultured Pseudomonadota bacterium | reverse complement strand
AGGTCTGCAACTTCGCTTCTTCCATATTGATCACCATGCCTCGCATCATGACCGATTTAGAACTTATCTATTCAATTCAGACGCATTTCTTGGTGGAAATACATAACACTTTCAGACTCATTTCATATTGGAAGAGGCTCTCACTTGGAATATACAGCGTCATACTTAATAATGGCGCATCAATGGCTTCTAATATGGCTTGCACAACGGCATGTTGCGGCACGCGCAAACCAACTGTGTTGCGTTTTGGATGTTGCAGTTTACGTGGCACTTCTCGTGTGGCATTTAAAATAAAGGTATAAGCGCCCGGCGTATTGGCTTTAAGTAAGCGAAACTGGCTATTGCTGACTACGGCATAATTACCCAGCTCGCTTAAATTACGGCAGACTAAGGTAAACAGATGCTTATCATCCACGCCCCGAATCTGACGAATACGCGTTTGCGCATCACCATGTCCCAGCATGCAACCCAGCGCATAGCCAGAATCAGTTGGGTAAGCAATCACACCACCATTACGCAAAATATCCGCCGTTTGTGCAATCAGGCGTGGCTGCGGGTTTTCTAGATTGATGTTAAAAAGTTGCGTCATACTTGGTTTAATTTTCTTGTGAACAGGCTGGCTAAGAGATTGAGCTGAATGATTGGTTTGCAAGCGATTGGTTTTGAATAAATTCAGTCTCTAGCCAGCCCTGCCAAACTGGCACACATTGACTGGGCAATGCCGGCAAACGGCCCATTTCCATAAAGCTAATGCCTTTGCCGTGATAATCAGAACCCTGTGAGGCTTTTAGACCAAATAGGTGGGCGTATTTGGCGAACTCTATATATTGGCCTACCGTATGGCTACCTGTTACCACTTCTATGGCACCACCGCCCAAAGCTCGAAACTCTTCTAATAACAACAGCATATTGGTGCGGCCTAAATCATAGCGACCTGGGTGTGCAATCACCGCGACACCGCCACTACCAACAATCCAACTCACCGCATCTTCTAAACTTGCCCATTGGTGTTCAAAATAACCAGGCTTGCCTTTAACCAAATAGTTTTTAAATACAGACTTATTGTCTTTAGACACACCACTATTCACCAAAAACCGAGCAAAGTGTGTACGGCTAATAATACCCTGTTGGGCATATTCATAAGCACCTTCTAAGCTACCCTTAATGCCAGCCTTATCTAAACTGGCAGCTATGCCTATCGCACGAATATGTCGGCCTGCACGAATGGCATCTAAGCCTGACTTTAATGGCGGATACTCAGGGTCAATCTTTAAGCCAACAATATGCAGCGTGCGTTTTTTCCAAGTGACCGAGATTTCCACGCCTTTAATTAACTGAACACCCAAGCGCGCCGCCTCAATCTCGGCAATCGCCAAGCCGCTGGTATCATCATGGTCAGTGAGCGCCAACACTTTAATATTGTGCAGAGCCGCATGCTCAACTAGCGCTACAGGCGTTAGCAGCCCATCAGAAATATTAGAATGTGCATGCAAATCAATGCGTAAAGTCATAAACCCAGATAAACCTTAGAAAATAAAATGGAAAAAAATAATGAATAAACTCAAAAATCAGATAACAATTGAAAATAACATGGTGTCTGCTTGAAATTACGCCTTGCGACACAACATCAATCATAGCAAAATAGCGCCTTAGCCTAAAGCATTGTTATTGATTGTTTTTACGCAACATCATTTGAGACCTAATATGAAGTTTTTGTTTGATCTGTTTCCAGTTATTTTGTTCTTTGTGGCTTTCAAATTCTTTGACATCTACACTGCTACCGCAGTAGCGATTATTGCTACTGTCGCTCAGATTATTTACAGTAAAATCCGCCACGGCAAGGTCGAAAAAATGCTGTTGGTTAGTGCTGTTATTATCACGATTTTTGGCGGCGCCACCTTACTACTTAAAGACCCGACCTTTATACAATGGAAGCCCACGGTTTTGTATTGGTTATTTTCAGTAAGCTTGGTTGGCGGGCAGCTGATATTCAAAAAAAATATCATACGTAAAATGATGGAAGCACAAATCAGCTTGCCAGATACGATATGGACAACGCTTAACCTAGCATGGGCAGCACTTTTTTTAGCATTGGGGTTTTTAAACCTTTATGTGGCGTTCAATTACACCCAAGATACTTGGGTTAACTTCAAGCTGTTCGGCATCACGGGCATCATGTTCGTATTTATCGTGTTACAAACACTCATCCTTAGTAAATACATCATGCCAGAAGACCTTAAGAGTAATAAAAAAGACGCTCAGGGAGACCAGAAATAATGTGGTACGCAATTATGGCGGAAGATGTTCCGAATAGCTTAGAAAAACGCTTGGCGGCTAGGCCTGAACATTTAAGCCGCTTGCAAACACTACAAGATGCTGGTCGCCTTCTTCTTGCGGGGCCGTTTCCTGCAATAGATAGTAATGATCCAGGGGCCGCTGGATTCACTGGCAGCCTGATTGTGGCAGAATTTTCAAACTTAGAAGCTGCAAAAGTTTGGGCCAATAACGATCCGTTTGTCATCACAGGTGCATATCAGCACGTTACAGTGAAACCTTTTAGAAAAACTTTACCTGCATAAGCCAATGACATTAATTCAAGAAATCACCCAGCGCTTACAAGCGCTTGAACCAAGCGCACTAGAAATCATAGACGAAAGCGCTATGCATGCTGGCCACCAAGGCAATGGTGGCGGCAGTCACTTTAAGCTTAAAATGACTAGCTCGCATTTTTGCGAAAAATCACAGATAATACGCCACCGCCTTATTTACCAAGTGCTTACTGACCTTATTCCTAAACAAATTCATGCGCTGAGCATTCAAGCTCTCGCCCCTGATGAAACCTAAATAACCCTAACAACAAAACCCAAGCACTATTAACCTTAAGGATTTTTGCATGAAATTTACCCAAACATTAATCGCTGTAGCCATCTTATCTTTAACTTCTACAGCGTATGCAGCAGATAGCATTGCAACAGTTAACGGCAAACAAATCAAACAATCAGTATTTGATTACATTGCTAAAGATGCCGCCGCACGCGGACAAAAAATTGATGCCCAAGTCAAAGAAGCTATTGTCAATAAATTAGTAGATTCTGAATTAGTGTATCAAGAAGCACAAAAACTCGGTTTAGATAAACAGCCAGATTACCTTGCACGCGAAGAGCTTTCACGCCGCGAACTACTGAGCAACACATATTTACAAGACTTCGTAAAGAAAAACCCGATTTCTGATGCTGACACTAAAGCCGCCTACGAACAGTATAAAAAAGCCTATGGCGATAAAGAGTTCAGTGCGCTTCATATTTTAGTTAAAACTGAAGCTGAAGCTAAAGATATCATTGCGCAGCTTGGCAAAGGCGGCAATTTTGCAAAAATTGCAAAAGAAAAATCAATGGATACTGGCTCTAAAGAGAAAGGTGGCGATTTAGGCTGGTTCTCTCCAGCTTCTATGGTAAAACCATTCAGTGATGCAGTTGCTGGCCTGCAAAAAGGTGCCACTTCTGCCACTCCAGTGCAATCGCAATTTGGCTGGCATGTAATTAAATTGGTTGATACCCGCCCAGCGCAACCACTAGCTTACGACAAAGTGAAAGAAGGCCTACAAAAGAATCTGCAACAACGTAACCTAGAAAAAATGATGGCTGACTTACGCAGTAAAGCTAAAGTGGATATTGCAAAATAAACCATTAAGTTAACGCGTTAAAATCTCCATAAAAAGGCTCATTTATGAGCCTTTTTCAATTGGATCGTAATTCATATGTATTCGTTATGCGAAGCTGGTGCTTGTCCTCGCTCTTTCATTCATTTGAGCAGGCCTTAATCTTCTTTGAGAAGCTACATCTTGCCATATTGGGCGTGGCCTGCCTGTTTTTTGCCCTCAAATTGAGGTTGATTTAGCTTGAGTGATGCCTTTTGTAAGCGCCTCTGGGTTAAATGCAATGACTGTGATCTTTTAAAAATGGAAAAATGCGTGCTTTGGTATCGGGGTGCGATGCAACCATCTCAGGCACAGATACACCTCCGCCATGACTTTTCTCAAGTCGCAATAATAGCGTAGCGAACGATTTAGTTGGAATACATGCAGCTTTGAGCGACTGTAGGGCATAAATATCTGCTTCAGTTTCAAGGTCGCGCGTGTAGCTCATGTTCAACATCAGTGCAGGAAAACCAGAAGCAATGCTACTAACATCACCCGTTATTGCAATAAGAATCAGCCCAGAAACTGTGCCCTGTAAAGTTTGTCGTAATGCATGTCGACCTTTAACGTGGCCTAACTCATGTGCCAATACGGCAGTAATTTCATCATTATTTATAGTCAGTGCAATTAATTCATCCGTAATCACCATATAGCCGCCAGGTAAGGCAAAGGCATTGGCTCCAATGACAGGACTCTTTCTGAAGTTTAATTGGTACGCTGGGCAATTTGCAGTTTTTATACACATATTGTCCAGCGCCGTTTTTATGTCTTGCTGTTTTTCTATCGGAACTCTTGTCGGCTCAAAATAGCCTAGTCTTTTATGATCTAAGGTTTCTAGCGTTTGTTGACCGAGGTCATTTTCTACACTCATAGGTGTTGCCATTGCGGCATACTTGGCAAGTACTGGTACGCCAAACTGAAGCAGCCAAAAACTGCTTGCCGCAATGCAAATAAACGCCACAGCAATGACTAATTTATGTGTTTCAGCATAATGCACAAGTTGCCAAAAGTTGTTTGATGGCTTGGCTGGCAAGTAGCGCTCTAAGTCTTTAAAGTCAGTCTCTAGGCGGCTGTCGTCAGGTAAATCAATCAGTCGTTTACCGCTACCAAGCTTAGCTTGAACTGTGCAGGCAATAATCTGAAATTTAAACGCTTGGTTCGTTAGCGCCTCATCAGCACTTGTAGATGAAACGGTAAATATAAAATGGCCATTATCAATAGTCACCAGCACCCGCTTGGCGCGGGGGCTGATGCCATCATAATAATCTGCTTCAAATTGCATGTAAGTGTTGCGTATTAACCGAATGAAATATCAACATCAAACATATCCGCCACTTCTTCACCTATCGCACGAGTTGCTATTTTTTTCTCGCCAACAAATTTATCCCAATCTGTTTCACCAGATAAGGCGAGACGTTCAATCCGATAACGCGCCATACGAATTTGCGCCCATGGCGTAGCTAACCCAATGGTGAATATCAGGACTATAGTATTCGTCAAGTAAAGCATAACAAGATCACGCATACGTTGATTGCTGAAAAATTTTACTTGCTCAAGAGTGGTGTTATTCCATACTAAATTCTGGATGCGAGATTGTAGGTAGGCTGATATTGAAAAAATGACAGTGCCATACAATAGCGCGATACCAAAAAATAGGGCATACATCATCGGGCCTAACTTTCCAGCAAATGAGCCAAACATTTTCTCAATCAGATTTTGTTTCGGAATATTCTCAGCTTGTTTTGCTTGATCGTCATATTTTTTAACTAGCGCATCATAATCGGCACGCTCAGCTTGAGTTAAATTCTTAAGGTAATCCTCATCAGATAAAGTTTTCTGATTAGCTGTAGTTTCAGCATTAGTTTGGTCCGTAATCGCGTTATCAGTGGTTGTTACATTCGCGACTCTAATAAAACCACCAACACTCGTATCAGCAGATTCAATTACAGAGGCTTGTTTAATATGTTGAGGCTGATTTAAGCTAACGTGACTTGTTTTATATTTGGAATATGAAGGTAACGCAACAGCCGCCAATATACCAATTAAGGCAATTGCCAATGGTATCGCTAATATTTTGAGGTAAATTATGTAAAAATCTTTAACCAACGCATTCATTTGAAAATGACTTAGACCGAATTTATGATGGTCGAATACAAATTTACGGCTACGCTGCGCAACAAAAGGTAAAGCTAAACCTAGCGTAACAAAAATCAATAATGTGTAGCCAATAAATACCAGTGCAGCTTGACCATATTTACCATCGAAATCAAAGCGTAAACCACGATGGCTTGAGTTGCGTGCATTAAAAGTCATGCCGCGTACCACAATCCAAGGAAGGGCCAACATGAATGTAAAAATCAATATGCCAGCCAATAAAGGGCTGAACTTAGATAGTATGCTATAAGCCACAAATAAAACAAACGCGATAATGCGGCCTTTTAAAATGGAGATTGGGTTAGCGTGGTAATCGAAGCCAACGCCATCCACTAGCGTGTTGTTATAAAAGTATTTCTTGCGTCGTACTTTTGCCCAAGCGGAATAAATACCTAAGGTGACAATAGAAAGTAGTAAATTCACAATCCAAATGCCAAAGTACTCTCCAGCATTGCCTGTAAATACGACGGGGGTTTGATTTTCAGACATGTTTTATCCCTATATTATTTGTTTTTGAAGCTATGGTTTTTGAGTTAAGAGTATTAAGAACATAATTGCAACAAGGTCGCTAAAAGATAATAACACTGGAGCAACTTCAGTTTAAAAAAAATTGCAGTTTCCTGCAAAACAACTACTTACATAAAACTTCCGACACCCTCATGTAATTTTTTCGTAAAGCCATTTTTCAACGGTTCAATGCCAGCCAAAGCTAGTCAATCTAAATTGGAAGCATTCTAAAAAATCAGCACAAACCAACATCTTGCATGAACTCGCTCATCAACATCAATGTATGCAATAATCAAAAATAATTATCATTCGTAAAATGAGTCCTTATAATCAAATGCAACTTTTATCACAATTAAAAATCGGGCAGCAAGCCGTCATTGTTGCAATAGAGGCTGATGAAATGTTATTTCATCGCCTCTCGGCCTTAGGTTTTCGTGTCGGAAAATCCTTGAGCATTATTCGCCAAGCTAATTTCAACGGCCCGCTTCAAGTGCGTTTAGGAACCACTGATGTCATATTACGTAGCGCAGAAGCGGCACGCATTCGAATCAACACACATTCAGACTAAACGCTCATGAAACGCATCGCACTTTTAGGCATGCCCAATACGGGTAAATCCACTTTATTTAACCGTATTAGCGGCGCCTCTGCCAGAGTTGGCAACTGGCCTGGCATTACCGTTGATTTAATGAGTGCGAAAATTTTAATCGGCGGGCACATTGCGGAACTGATTGATTTGCCTGGCATTTACGACCTACATGGCTTTTCTGAAGACGAACAGGTTGTTAGGCATTTTTTAGCTAGCAACCCAGTAGATTTAGTGATTATTTTGCTAAATAGCTCGCAAATCGACCGTCAGCTTTCTCTTGTTCTACAAATTAAAAAATTACAATTACCTTCAGTACTTGCCTTAAACATGGCGGATGAAGCCAAGCAAACTGGCATTACGATTGACACAGGAAGCCTTGCCAAGGCATTGCAGATGCCAGTGTTACAAATAAGTGCTAAATATGGCGATGGTTTGCCAAAAGCATTGCAGGCAGCCACGGCAATTATCAACCTAAATCAGCCAGCATCCAACCCACAAGTGATTAGTCATCTATTGCAGGAAGACAATCAAATTGAGCAAGAAATGGATGCTTTGATTCAACATCATGTGCAGATTCCAACAAAGCTGTCTGATAACACAACAGACAAGATTGACAAAATATTGCTGCATAAATGGCTTGGCCTGCCCTTATTTTTTGCCGCCATGTTGGTGTTATTTCAGTTTATATTCACGGTGGGTAAGCCGCTACAAGATGGCTTAGCATGGGCATTGCACTTACTGCGCACCAGCATTTTAGAACCAATTTTCGCGTCCAGCCCAGCTTGGTTAAGCGGCTTGATGTTAGATGGTGTTTACAATGGCGTATCCACAGTAGCGGCATTTGTACCAATCATCGTGTTGTTCTTTTTAGTCATGGCGATGGTGGAAGATAGTGGCTATTTATCGCGCGCGGCTTTTTTGATGGATGCGCTGATGGCTAATATGGGCTTAGATGGCCGTGGATTTGTTATGATGCTCATGGGCTTTGGCTGTAACGTGCCAGCCTTAATGGGCACCCGCATTATGCGCTCACGTCCGATGCGCTTACTCACGATGCTGGTTATTCCCTTATCGCTTTGTTCGGCGCGCCTGCAAGTATTCATCTTTATGATTACCGCGCTATTTACCGCGAAACAAGCGCCACTGGTATTATTTTCTCTCTACGTAATGAGCTTTTTAACCATGTTCATAACCGCTTTGCTTTTCCAAGGCCAATACAAAAATTCGGAGCCGTTTATTTTAGAATTACCACCGTATCGCTTTCCAACCTTACGCCAAATCGTTTTGCGTGGTTGGCAAGAAGTGAAACACTTTTTATTACGTGCCAGTAAATTTATCGTCATCGGCGTGGTATTAGTTTGGGCGCTAACAAATTTTCCGAGCAATGTTCCGCCCGCCAGCATTGGCACTTTTGCTGGGCAAATCGGCGTGTTGTTTGCGCCTATCCTTGATCCGCTTGGCATTAGTAGCCAACTTGCCATTGCTTTGATATTTGGCTTTGTGGCGAAAGAAATCGTCGTCGGTGCACTCGCGGTTATCTATGGTTTGCAAGGCGACGCGCTAATGGCGCAAATGGCCACACAGATTGACTGGGTGCAGGCGATGAGTTTCATGCTATTTACGCTGATCTACACGCCCTGCTTATCGACCATTGCCACGCTTAAAAACGAATCAAAAAGCAGCGCATTTATGTGGCTTTCTATTGCTTGGTCTTTAGGGCTGGCTTGGGTAGTGAGCTTTGTGTTCTACCAAAGTGCGCGCTGGCTAGGCTACTAGAAGCTATTGATAGATTTAAAAATGGTTGGCATGAATCTCATTTGATAATAAGTGCGCCCATAAGCCACAAGTAACGATAACGCGAACCGAAGATAGTCCGCATTGTGTACGGCGAGCTAAAGCTTACGCAGCTAACTTGTGACTTAGTGTTGATATTTACACGGCTGATTCGCCAGTTTCGCCTGTACGAATCCGGATAACTTGCTCAACTGCGCTGACAAATATTTTGCCATCGCCTATTTTACCTGTATGTGCGGCTTTAATAATAGCGTCCACTGCGGCATCTACCATATCATCTGCCACCACTAGCTCAAGCTTGATTTTAGGTAAAAAATCGACCACGTATTCAGCGCCCCGATAAAGCTCAGTGTGGCCTTTTTGGCGGCCAAAACCTTTAACTTCTGTAACCGTTAGACCATTGACACCGATGCTTGATAGCGACTCACGTACTTCATCTAACTTGAATGGTTTAATGATTGCTTCAATTTTTTTCATGTTCGCCGAGCTCCGTAGTTATTTCAATTAGTTATTTCAATTAGTTATTTCAATTAGTTATTTCAATTAGTTATTTCAATTAGTGATTTCAATTAGTGATTTCAATTAGTGATTTCAATTAGATTTTATTGCTAGGTGTTATTTACCGTGTGTTATTTACTAATTTTTATAAAACAAAATTTAGTTTAAGTGTATATCAAAATCCAGCTTTACAGTGATCGGATGACGCCTATCCTTACCAAAGCCCTTATGTGTAATACGCACGCCGACGGGTGATTGGCGACGCTTATACTCATTTCGATCTATCAATGTAATGACGCGATTCACCACGGCTGGCGCATAGCCCATCTGCACAATATCCCCGCTACTGAGATCATCTTCAACATAGGCTTGAATAATGGCATCAAGCACTTCATAAGGCGGCAGGCTGTCTTGATCCAACTGATTGGCACGTAGTTCAGCCGTGGGTGGACGGGTAATGATACGCTGCGGTATTGCAGCAGAAAGCGTATTACGATAATTTGAAAGCTGGTACACCAAAGTTTTCGGCACATCTTTCAATAAAGCGAAACCACCTGCCATGTCACCATATAACGTGCAGTAACCAACCGCCATCTCACTCTTATTGCCCGTTGTCACCACAATACTACCGAATTTATTTGACAGTGCCATCAGTAGCATGCCGCGTATTCGCGCTTGCAGATTCTCTTCAGTGGCATCCATTGCCAAGTCACCAAATAATGGAGTAAGTGTGTGTAGGTAGTGTTCGAACAAATCGCCAATGGCAATTTCGCTATATTTTACGCCTAACATATTCGCCATTTCACGCGCATCGTTGACGCTAATATCTGCGGTAAACTCTGAGGGCATCATCACGGCGTGTACGTTTTCTGCACCTAGTGCATCGACTGCAATAGCCATTGTCAAAGCGGAATCTATGCCCCCTGACAGGCCGAGCACTACACCAGGAAAGCCATTTTTATGCACATAATCAGCAAGGCCAAGCTTTAAAGCGTTATACACCGAGGCTTCAATAGCTAAATTGGGGGCTACTAAACCTAATTGCGGTTGCATCTGAGTGAATTCTATCACGACCAATTCTGGCTCGAATGCAGACAACTGATGGGTCATTATTCCCTCTGCATCTAGCACAAAAGAAGCGCCATCAAACACCAACTCATCTTGCCCACCCACCATATTGGTATAGATTAAGGGCAACTGCGTTTCAAATACGCGCTGACGCACTATTTCCAAGCGGGTCGATTGCTTTTCCTTGTGAAATGGCGAGGCGTTTAGTGCAATAAGCAGTTCTGCACCAGCCATTTTAGCTATTAAGGCTGGAGCTGACTCCCATACATCTGCACAGATTAGCACACCGACTTTAATGCCATCATGCTCAAATACTAAGGCAGTATCACCTTCGGTGAAATAGCGCTTTTCGTCAAATACGCTGTAATTCGGTAGCGCCTGTTTATGATATGTGGCGAAAATTTTTCCATCTTGTAAAACTGAAGCCGCATTAAAGCAAGCCTTACCCACTTGGTGCGGATGCCCCACAATCACAGTGATACCTCTTAACACAAGGCAAAGTTTATTTAATGCCAAATCACATGCAACTAAAAAGTCGGTGCGCAATAATAAATCTTCTGGTGGATAACCACATAATGAAAGCTCTGGCGTGACTAATAGCGTTGCGCCTTGCGCCTTTGCCAGCTTTGCACTGGCGATAATTTTAGTGACATTACCTGCAATATCACCGACCACACAGTTTAATTGCGCGATGGCAACTTTCATTTAATAAGCCGCTTGATTAAAAACAGATGATCTAGCGGGTTAATACGAACCGCCCGCATCTTTTATCAGTTTAATGATTTCTGTATACTGGCCTTTAAGCGCGTAGACTAAGGCCGTTAAACCATACTGGTCTTTAGCCTTCACTTTCGCCTTGTTTCCCAGCAACAATTTAACCATATCCGCTTTACCATTATCGACCGCTAGATGCAGTAAAGGCGTGCCTTCTGTGTCTAGGTTATTGACATCTGCGCCTGCTTCTATCAGAATTTTTGCAGTCTCATATTGTGATTTTTTTACAGCCCAAGTCAGGGCAGTCCATTTTGAAAGGTCTTTTTGATTGATCAAAACACCTCTATGTGCCAGTAGCTCTACCGCTGGCACATGCCCTTCACGCGCGGCAATCATCAATGCCGTAGTGCCCAATTTGTCTTGTGCTAGCACATCTGCCTTATTATCTAACAAGGTTTTAATGGTGGAGATATCGCCACTTTTGGCTGCATGCATCAATACGGTTTTACCATCATCACTTTTGGTATTAACGTCAACACCATGCTTAACTAGCAAATCAACCGTCTCAGAAAATCCAGAAACCGCAGCGATACCAAACGCACTCCAGCCAGTAATATCCCGCGCTTTGGCATCTGCGCCCTTTCCCAACAAAAGCTGTGCTGTCGCCACATTGTTCTTTTTCGCGGCAAACATTAATGGCGTCCAACCGCCATTATCTTTAGCATTCACTTCTGCACCGCTACTGATTAGCGCAGAGGCTACCGCAACATTATCTTTGCGGGCGGCGTACATTAAGGCGGTCACACCGTCTTCGTCCTTGGTATTGGCGCTAGCACCACTGGCCAGCATTGCATTCACAATGGCAATATCGCCTTTAGCTGCAACAGTCAGCAGGTAAGGAACATCTTCAGCAGCTATTGCTGACGACATTGCGATGCATGCTGAGATGAAAATGGCGGCGAAGCTTTTGAATAAAATATGCATGTTATAAGCTTTAACTAACGACGTTTACTATTAATGGCCGCAAGAACTGCGTCACCAAGACCCGCTGGAGAGCTCGCAACGATTGCGCCAGCGAGTTCCAATGCGCGGATTTTGTCAGAGGCTTTACCACTACCTCCTGAAATAATCGCGCCAGCATGTCCCATACGTTTACCCGCTGGTGCGGTTTGTCCCGCAATATAAGCTGCCACCGGTTTAGTGATATGGCTCTTTATATATTCGGCTGCGGCTTCTTCATCAGAACCGCCGATTTCGCCCACCATAATAATGGCTTCGGTCTCTTCATCCGCTTCAAACATTTGCAAGCACTCGATAAAATTAAGGCCTTTAATCGGATCGCCACCAATACCTATGCAAGTACTTTGCCCTAAATTCAACGCAGTAGTTTGATGCACGGCCTCATAAGTTAGCGTGCCAGAACGCGACACGATGCCGACTTTTCCACGCAAATGAATACTGCCAGGCATAATGCCGATTTTACATTCATCAGGCGTAATCACTCCTGGGCAATTTGGGCCAATTAAACGCGCACCATTGGCTTTTAAAGCCGCTTTAACATTCAACATATCCAGCACAGGTATGCCTTCAGTAATGCAAACAATGAGGTCGATACCCGCATCACAAGCTTCTAAAATTGAATCTGCGGCAAACGCAGGTGGCACGTAAATTACGCTAGCATTAGCGCCAGTTACATGCACCGCGTCACGCATGGTATTAAATACTGGCAAGCCTAAGTGAATTAAACCACCCTTACCTGGCGTTACACCCCCGACCATTTTTGTGCCATAGGCGAGTGCTTGCTCTGAGTGAAATGTGCCCTGCTTACCGGTAAAGCCTTGGCAAAGTACTTTGGTGTTTTTATTGACTAAGATACTCATGCTGCCACTGCCTTCACTGCCTGTAAAGCAGCATCCGTTAAGCCATCTGCTGAAATAATATTCAGCCCACTTGTTTGCAACATGGTTTTACCTAGTTCCACATTAGTACCTTCTAAACGCACGATGACTGGAATTTGCATGCCAACTTCTTTCACCGCAGCAATAATACCTTCCGCAATAATGTCGCAACGCATAATGCCGCCAAATATATTCACTAAAATAGCCTTAACATTACTGTCAGCCAAAATTATTTTAAAGGCTTTAGATACCGTTTCAGCCGTTGCACCGCCACCGACATCTAAAAAATTAGCGGGTGCGCCGCCATGTAATTTAATTAAATCCATCGTCGCCATAGCAAGCCCAGCACCATTCACCATGCACCCAATATTGCCGTTGAGTGCAATGTAATTTAAGCCCGCATGGTGCGCGATCGCTTCTTTACTATCTTCTTGTGACCAGTCACGCTGTTCTGCTAAGGCCTTTTGGCGATATAAGGCATTATCATCCACACTCATTTTGCAATCTAAGGCAAATAACTTACCATCGGTGGTCACTACTAACGGGTTAATTTCCAGCAACGCCAAATCATTTTCTTTGAATAAACGATATAGCCCTTTGAGTATTTTAGTAAATGCACCTATTTGTTCGCCCGCTAAATCCAATTTAAAGGCTAGATTTCGCGCTTGATAATCTACCAAGCCATTTAATGGGCTACACACTTCTTGCAAGATTTTTTCAGGGCTGTAGAGTGCAATTTCTTCAATATCCATGCCGCCTGCACTAGATACCACAACCACAACACGCTCTAGCGTTCTATCCACTAGCATAGACAAATAAAGCTCGCGCGCGATTGGCAAGGTCTCTTCAATCAACACTTGATTTACCGGCTGGCCATCTGGTGCATTTTGGTAGGTTACTAACGTTTTTCCTAGCAATTCACTCGCCACATTTTGTGCTTCTTCGGTAGATTTAACCACCTTCACACCACCCGCTTTACCACGACCACCAGCATGCACCTGTGCTTTAACCACCCAAGCACCGCTATCGATTTCAGACGTGACCGCTGGTGTTTGTTTGGCAACAGAGATGACCTGCCCACGCGGCACGGGAATGCCATATTTTTGTAGCAAGGTTTTGGCTTGATATTCGTGCAAATTCATAAGAATTAGGCTCTAATTAATGATTGTTTACATTTTCGCGCAATTCAGCAAAATTCGCTAGTCTTGCTTACTTTTCTATTTAGTTGACTCAGTCATAAAACATGCTAAGTGAGGCAGTTGCAAAACTCGATAAGCCAGTTGAATTATTTGCCACAAAGGCCTAAAAAAAGAAGAGGGTTTTGGCCACAAGCGTGGCAAAATGAAGTTATCAAAAGCCATACAAAACCCCCACCATGAATACTATACTACACAACCGCTTAACACAATTTTGAGCCTCTTCCAATATGAAATGAGTCTGAAAGTGTTATGTATTTCCACCAAGAAATGCGTCTGAATTGAATAGATAAGTTCTAAATCGGTCATGATGCGAGGCATGGTGATCAATATGGAAGAAGCGAAGTTGCAGACCT
>CAINBI010000151.1 GCA_903846555.1 uncultured Pseudomonadota bacterium | reverse complement strand
GTTAGTGGTCAAAGGTGCTGCATGCATACCCGTTTCCAAACCATAACCACCTGCTTCTACGCCAATTAAGCGAACATTAGGTACGTCGATATAGGGATAAAAAATCCCCATCGCATTAGAGCCGCCACCAACACACGCAACTATAGCATCAGGCTGGCGACCCACCATTTCTTGCATTTGCTGCTTGGATTCTATGCCAATGATAGCTTGAAAATCCCTGACCATCATTGGGTAAGGATGCGGGCCTGCAACAGTACCAATAATGTAAAAAGTGTTGTGTACATTGGTTACCCAATCACGCATCGCCTCGTTAAGTGCATCTTTTAGTGTTTTAGAGCCACTTTCTACAGGCACCACTGTTGCACCCAGCAACTTCATTCTAAATACGTTGGGCGCTTGCCGTTTAATATCTTCACTACCCATGTAGACCACGCACTCTAGCCCCATGCGTGCTGCAATTGTTGCCGTGGCAACGCCATGTTGCCCTGCACCAGTTTCTGCAATCACTCGCGGCTTGCCCATGCGTTTAGCTAGTAAGGCTTGACCGATGGTGTTGTTAATTTTGTGTGCACCAGTGTGGTTTAGATCTTCTCGCTTCAAATAAATTTGCGCACCACCTACTTTGTCTGACCAGCGCTTTGCATGATAAATAGGGCTAGGGCGACCAACAAAATGTTTTAAATCGTATGCATATTCAGCCAAAAATACTGGGTCATATCGATACTTCTCATACATCATGCGCAACTCATCTAGCGCCTCAACTAATGTCTCTGCAACAAAAGTACCACCGAATTGTCCAAAATGTCCGCGTGCATCTGGCATGTCATAAAGCTGCATTCTTAATTCTCCACATCATACTTATTCAAATTTATTGCTTGTTTAAACCAGACCAACTACTGATAGACTTGTTCCATGAAAGCAGCGATTTTTGCTGCATCTTTAATACCTTTTGAAAGCTCAACGCCGCCACTAACATCTACCGCATAAGGGCCTACTTGTGCAATTGCCTGCGCGACATTATCGACAGTCAATCCACCCGCAAGTATTAGTGGCTTAGCAAGCTGCTTGGGGATTAGCGTCCAATCAAAAACGTGTCCTGTTCCGCCAGCCACCCCCTCAGTGTAAGTGTCAAGCAATAAGGCCTTCGCACTAGAAAAATCTTTCGAGCATTGTACCAAATTTGTATCAGCCTTAACGCGTATTGCCTTGATAAAAGGCAGCGTATATTGAGCGCACTCCTCAGGCGTTTCATCGCCATGAAACTGCAATAGATCTAATTTTACGTTAGCTATAACATCGTTAATAAAGCCAGCCTCAGCATTTACAAACAAACCCACCACACTGACAAATGCTGGTATTTGATTCGCTATTTGTTGCGCTTGATTCATGGTGACGTTACGCGGGCTTGCTGCATAAAAAACCAAGCCAATAGCATCGGCACCATTTTCAACTGCAACTAAAGCATCTTCTATACGTGTGATGCCGCAAACTTTGACTCTAATTCTCAAAAGAAACTCTCAAAAACTTAAAATGTTTAGTAATACTTCAATCGCTATTGTAACGCCTAAATGAGCACACTGATGGATTTGGCGCTTGATTTAGCAGTCGGCAAGCCCCATTTTTCATCATAACCAACCCCAGTCAAATATAAACCTGAAGGAGAGAATGTGGGTGGAGATAAAGTACGGTCGCGTTCATTTAATAGTGTTTTTATATAATCTGGCTGAAATGCACCTTTCCCGACATAAATAAGCGCACCTATCATATTGCGTACCTGATGCTGTAAAAAAGCATTGGCAGTGAAATCAAATCTAAAATATTGCCCCATCTTAGTGACATCCGCTTTTTGCAAGTTTTTGATAGCGGTTTTTGCTTGGCATTCTGACGCTCTAAATGCACTAAAATCATGCTCGCCAAGTAAGTAACTGGTGGCTTCAGACATGGCAGCAAAGTCAAGCGGCAAATGAAACCAACCCGCTTTTGTTGCCATTAACGCGGATGCAACAGTGGCGTTATACAACAAATATTGATAACTTCTGCTAAAGGCTGAAAACCGCGCATGAAAATCTCCATCCACCTCATGCGCCCATTCCACACGCACAGTGTTGGGCAAATGTGCATTAACACCCCGCACCCAGGCAGAAATTGGACGTACACTTTTTGTATCAAAATGTACTATTTGACTCAAAGCATGTACGCCAGTATCGGTACGTCCAGCCGCGTGCACTCTCACTTGATGCTGCGCAATACGACTAATCGCAAACTCAAGCGCATCTTGAACACCGCATGCTGAAGGCTGACTTTGCCAGCCACAGAAACCATCGCCGTCATAAGATAAGCCTAATGCAATTCTCATGCTAGCCACTTAAATGTAAGCAATGCTAGCACACCAAACATGACAGTTACGATTAACAATTTATCAGTAAAACTAAAAGGCTGTACTCGCAAAATAATGACTTTCTTAACATCCAAACTCGTTGTAGTTGCATGTATCTCATCCAAGTGATGAAAGCTGAATTTCCCTTTAACCGCAAGCTCCTCAACATAATCAAGCGTTAATAATAATCTTGCTGTAAAACGCTCTATATTAAACCCAAAAAACTTTAGTGGTGAAAGCATCAGATGTAAACCAACCATCAAATGCTCTTTTGAGCTACGGGCGAATAATATACTTAGGCCAGCCAATGCTATTAACAATTTTGTAATTTGTAGTAAACCCAAAACACATCCTTCAATGGTTGGTGCATATTGACTAGAAAAAAATCGAACATACTCGCCAGGTGTGCCGAATGCATAAATGATGAAAATAGAAATAAAAAACCATCGCATGCGCTTAACGACTTGTATGAATTTATAGAATTGTAGATTTGCAGCAAGGGCGCTGACTAAGATACAAAGCAACCATAACATTTGATTACTTAAAAAATTAATGAGTAATAACAGTGTGATGAAACAGAGTATCTTTACAAATGGATGCATAAATTAAATTTGTTTGATTTGTTAGCTAAGTCATTGAGAGATTTAACCGGAGTCCGTGAATGTGTAAAAAAGATAAAATATAGATGCCCTGGAAAGCACGTCCCTATTGCCTCGCAGGGCATCTATTTTCAGGGTTATACTCACCACAGCGTTAAGTCTACGTTACATTAGGGCTCAAATTAATTCAATCTTCACACTACGGGCACTTCGATTTTAAACGTATTTAAGTGCTTAGAAAATTGCACGCCGCTACGCCGCGCTACTCATAAAAACACTCTATTGCACCATATAATTGCTGCGTCTTAATTTTCAATCGCGCCTCATCTAGCTTCTCGCGCCAATTTTCTAGCTTTAGCGACTTAGTTTTGTGTTGACGCTATTTACGGTTAGAAACTGCATTAAGAGAAGCGGTCTACAGAAACTCCACCTATATTATCTGTTGCGCTTTGACGCACTAACGGATGACCGAATAAAAAAGCCGAGCATTATGCCCGGCTTTGATTAAATCAAAAGCACTTATACCAAAGTATCTAGCAAATCTTGTGCTCGTGCTTTTTGTTGAGTACCACCCTCTTTCATCACCTCTTCCAACAACTCGCGCGCGCCTTCCCTATCATCCATATCAATGTATGCCGCCACTAAATCTAACTTAACATTAACATCCTGAGGCTCATTTTCTGCAGACGCTGCTGATGAAGGTGCCTCAGTGAAAAGTTCGGCCTCAGTTTCTCCCAAATCCAAACTAATGGATGACAGGTCAAGAACATTAGCCTCAAAGTCATTGTTTTGCGATGTTGCCACCGCTGGAACAACGGCTACTGACTCTTCTATCGAGGGGAAATCGAATGAAATTTCAGTATCAGCATTGCCATTTTCTGTAATTGTGCCATCGTTTGGTTCATCTAAGGCGAAGTCTAAATCAAAAGATATATCATCGATTAAATTAGATGCAGCTTCAGGCTGCGGTTCTACGACATTTGGAACATCATCGGCTGATAACGTAAAGTCCATATCAAAGTTAGGCGCTTCAGTTTCTATAGACTCGGCTACTTCTACTACATCAATAGGTCTTATAGAAGTATCCTCAGTATCCATTATCTGCGTATCAGAAACAGCCAAATCACCAGCAGCATCCTGAGCTTCAACTGCAACAGGCGCTTCAATGGCCAATTCAGCTATATCAAAATTCATTGATTTATCAGCCTCTAAATTAGAGGCGAAAGCATTACCAAAACCGAGACTTTCATCTAACGGACTATCTTGAGTGATTTCGACCGAGATAACACCTTCATGGTCATTCTCGTTTGTAATATTATCTGGCACAGACTTATCTAAAACGTCTGGGTTATATGAAATATCTTCTAGATCATCATTGGGCTTAGAAAGATTTTGAGTCAAAACATCATTAGCATCTTCAACCGCCTCCTCAGGCTCCTCACGGGAATCTGCAATTGGCAAAAAGTCTAAACTTGTATCGGCAGGTAGCTTGTCTGTAGAAAAATCAGACGTTTCTAACTTTTCGGCTGCTAAAGTAGTTGAATCAGTCATGCTGCTTAAATCGTATAAAGGATTGTCAGGTTCTAAAATAGCCCCCATTCCAGCGACTTTTTTCCATACAGGGTCATCTGCACCCAGAGTGGTATACAGTTCACCAGCAATTGCCTCAAATGCTGAAAACCCTTTGCGGGAAGCATACATTTTCAATAACTTGAGGTGTAGTTCATAGCGCTTAGGCTCTTTTAAAATTGCATCCTTCAAAATTTCTTCGGCCTGTGCATCACGCCCATACGCCATGTAAACTTCAGATTCCGCAATCGGGTCAACATCATTTGTATCAATCATGCTGCCATCAGGGTTTTGAGAAAAGTCAGTCAGAAATGACGTGTTTGAAGAGCTTGTGCCACTCCTAGTGTTGCCAAATACAGTACTTGCATTTAAGCCCCCAGAAGTTAAAATGCTACGCTCAAAACCATCCAAGTCTTTTCTGCGCTTGTTACGTAAAAACATCCAGGCAGCCACAAGTAAAGCAATGCCTGATGCGCCACCTAAAACAACCAGATCAACTGAATTCATGAGCGATTCAAAAAACCCCAGTTCTGGTAGCGGTTTTTCTTTCGTTTTAATCGGCTGAGAAGGTGCTGATTTTTTAACTTTTAAATCAGTTGCTGAAGCACTATCTAACGGGTTTGATTCAGGCTTAACCGCTAAGGATTTAGTGGCTCTTTCAGCATTCTTTTGCAGGTCAGTCATCGACTGATTTTTAAGAGCTAGTAATTTCTGCATATCCTGAATTTGTTTTTCTAAAGCTGAGACTCTATCTTTAGCCTCTGTTAAAGACTTATCTCGAGCTGTAGCCTCTTCTTGTAGGGCTACTATTTTTGAATCGAGCGCCTTATTATCACTTTCAGGGACTTTAGCCGCTTCTTTACTTCCTGAAGAAAGCTTAACGACATCCTGAGGACCGATTTTAACTGGTGTAGATTTATCCTCAGTACTTACAATTCTTCCTGAGCTGGTTTGCTTTTGTTCAACCTCAGACGTGGCATGAGAGCTTTCTACATTAGTAGCCAAAGCATTACGGTATGCTCTCCAGTTTTCTGAATGCATTTTTACAGATTTTTTTGCTTCTTGCGCATCAATAGAGGTTAAACTCTCCTTACTTGGCACTTTAATGATTTGTCCGACTTTTAATCGGTTAATATTTCCGCTTGTAAACGCCGCCTTATTATTTTCATATAGACCAACTAGCATCTGATCTAGGCTAACGCCTTCAATCTGCAAATCTTTAGCCACTGAGCTTAACGTATCACCGCGCTTTGTAGTGAGATCCTGTCCAGAATCACTCACGACTTCTTTTTCGGAAGGCTCAATGGCTACACTAACAATGCGTGCTTGTTTTTTTGATTTTTTTATACTTGGTTGAGCCCCATTAACATTGCTCGAAGCTCCAGCGCTACTGCTAGCTGTGGTATTTACTGCTGGAGGAGATGCCAGTATTGCATCAGAACTATCAACTGCTTGCTTGTACCCTGGGGGATCCAACAAAACGGTATACTCCCGTTGCAAACGTCCCGTTGCCCAATCCACTTGAATCAGCACATCTAGATACGGCTCACTAATTGGCTGGTTTGAACGCAGCTTTAATATTGCTGAGCCATCTGCCTTCTTGGCGATTTCAACTTGAATATTATTATGAATGCCAAGGCGGGTAATACCTTGACTAGCGTATGCATCTTCCGACGCTATGCTAGCAACTAAACTAGAAAGCTCCTCGGCAGTGACTGACAAAAGCTCAATATCAGCTTTAAGTGGTTCGCCTAAGCCTGAGTTAACATAAAGCTTACCTAGACCCGCAGAGTATGCCGCAAAAGGCATTAAAGCTAAACATACAGCCAATGAAATTTGCTTTATTTTAGATTTACGCACATTCAATCCTTGATTAAACTTAACTTCCAAATATTAAAATAACATCAAATAGTTAGCTATGCAAGCTGATAATCCACATCATATTAATAAGCCACGTACATCTAACATTTACTCCACGTTGCTTTTATCACAAGCAAGAGCCATTTGAAGTTATTTTTCTATTAAAATCCGTAACATACGACGTAAAGGTTCAGCAGCACCCCACAGCAACTGGTCACCCACAGTAAAAGCAGATAAATACTCATCGCCCATGTTAAGTTTACGTAAACGCCCTACTGGTGTGTTCAATGTGCCAGTAACTGCTGCTGGAGTGAGCTCACGCATACTGACTTCACGCACATTTGGAATCACTTTTGCCCACTGATTAGCTTCAGCTAACATTTGCACTATATCATCTAAGGGCACTTTCTTAGTTAACTTAATCGTTAGCGCTTGGCTATGACAACGCATAGCGCCTATACGTACACAAAGACCATCAATAATGATAGGATTAGCTTCACGACCTAAAATCTTATTGGTCTCTGCACCACCTTTCCACTCTTCTTTACTTTGGCCGTTGCCTAGATCTTTATCAATCCAAGGAATTAAGCTACCTGCCAACGGCACGCCAAACTGCGAAGTTGGAAATTTTTCGTCACGCAACGTACCCGCAACAGTACGATCTATATCTAAAATTGCAGAGGCTGGATCAGCCAATAATTGACTCGCAGCAAAGTGTGCTTCACCCATCTGATTGAGTAGTTCACGCATGTTTTGCGCACCAGCTCCTGAAGCCGCTTGGTAAGTCATTGATGTAGCCCACTGCACCAAATTAGCTTTAAACAAACCATTCAAGGCCATCAGCATCAATGAAACCGTGCAATTACCGCCCACCCAATTTTTATTGCCGTGCATGTACGCATCTTGAATAACGTGCATATTGACAGGATCAAGCACAATCACTGCATCATCTTCCATACGAAGTGTTGAAGCGGCGTCTATCCAGTGCCCTTGCCAACCCTCAGCGCGTAATTTAGGGAAAATCTCACTGGTATAGTCGCCACCCTGACAGGAAACAATCGCATCCATTTTTTTGAGTTCGGTAATGTCATTTGCATCTTTTAATGGTGGAGAATCTTTACCCACATTAGGTGCATTACCGCCAACTTGAGACGTAGTAAAAAACTGCGGCTCGATTTGCGCGAAATCATTCTCTTCAATCATACGTTGCATCAGCACTGAGCCAACCATGCCACGCCATCCGACCAAACCAACTCTAAGCATTTTCTTAACCTTAACTAGTTTAATGCAGCAACAACTGCGTCGCCCATTGCGTGACAACCGACTTGTTTGCAACCATCCGTCACGATATCAGCAGTTCTATAACCTTGTGCCAATGCTTTTTTAACTGCATTTTCAATTTTTAGCGCATTCGTTTCGTCATTAAATGTGTAACGCAACATCATAGCAGCAGACAATATGGTCGCTAATGGATTGGCGACATCTTTACCTGCAAGGTCTGGCGCAGAGCCATGACTAGGCTCATACATGCCTTTGTTATTAGCATCTAATGAAGCTGATGGCAGCATGCCGATAGAGCCAGTTAACATAGAGGCTTCATCAGATAGAATGTCGCCGAAAATATTACCTGTCACCATCACGTCGAACTGTTTAGGTGCGCGAATCAATTGCATGGCAGCGTTATCCACGTACATATGGCTAAGTTCAACTTCAGGGTATTCTGCTGACAACTCAATCATCACTTGACGCCATAATTCAGTAGCTTCCAGCACATTAGCTTTATCTACTGAGCAGACTTTCTTATTTCGCTTCATAGCAATATCAAAGGCAACACGACCAATGCGACGAATCTCAGATTCGCAATAACGCATGGTATTCACGCCTTCACGCTCGCCATTTGGCAGTGTACTGATGCCGCGCGGTTGCCCAAAGTAAATGTCACCAGTAAGCTCTCGTACAATCATAATATCTAAGCCAGAAACCACTTCAGGCTTAAGCGTTGAAGCTCCAGCAAGCTCAGGATAAAGCAATGCTGGACGCAAATTAGCAAATAAGTTGAGCTCTTTGCGAATACGTAACAAACCGCGCTCCGGGCGTAAATGACGCTCCAATTTATCGTACTTCCAATCACCCACGGCGCCGAGCAATACGGCATCGGAATCTCTAGCTAATTGTAGCGTGGCCTCTGGCAACGGATCTCCCGAGTCTTCATAACCTGCACCACCAATAGGCGCTTCAGTCATTTCAATATTTAAATTAAGCGCATTTAATACTTTAACGGCTTGTGCGACGATTTCTGGACCTATGCCATCACCTGGCAATACTGCAATTTTCATGAAGTTGCTTTCTTAACTTGTAAATTAAACTGAATTAAGTGAAAAGCCAAGGCTGGGCTTGCTTGTGCTTGGCTTCAAATACTTTGATCTTATCTTGCTGCTGCATGGTTAAACCAATATCATCCAAGCCATTTAGCAAGCAGTGTTTACGAAAAGCATCCACTACAAATTGATGCACTTCACCACTTGGCGTAGTCACTGTTTGTGCAGCTAAATCAACACTTAGCTTATAACCTTCGGCGAATGCAAGCTGACTAAATAAATCATCAACAATTTCAGCACTTAGCACTATGGGTAACATGCCATTCTTGAAGCAGTTATTGAAGAAAATGTCGGCGTAACTTGGCGCAATGATTATCTTAAAACCAAAGTCTTCAAGTGCCCATGGGGCATGCTCGCGACTAGAACCACAGCCAAAGTTTTCACGCGTGAGTAAAATGCTTGCACCTTGATAACGCTGTTGGTTTAACACAAAATCAGGGTTGATTTTACGTTTAGAGTTATCCATACCAGGCTCGCCATGATCTAGATAACGCCATTCATCAAACGCATTGACGCCAAAACCAGAGCGCTTGATGGACTTCAAAAACTGCTTTGGAATAATGGCGTCCGTATCCACATTTGCGCGGTCTAAGGGAGCAACCAAACCATCTAACTGGGTAAAAGCTTGCATATTGGATTCTTAATTAGTTAATTTAAATATCTACAATTTGGATTCTAAATCTATAGAGTCTAATGGCTAGACTTCTGGATAGCTTCGCCACCCTTTTCAATATCTTTCCCCATGCCCTGTATGGTATTGCAGGCAGTTAGTGTGAAAGTGAAAGTCAATAAAATAAATAAAAAAATCATGGGAAATCCTTTTAGTTAAATGTTCTAATATCAACAAAATGACCCGCAATTGCTGCTGCTGCGGCCATTTCTGGACTCACCAAATGCGTACGCCCACCAGGGCCCTGTCGCCCTTCAAAATTACGATTTGAAGTAGACGCACAGCGTTCTCCAGGCTCCAATCTGTCTGCATTCATCGCTAAACACATCGAACATCCAGGTTCACGCCATTCAAATCCTGCCGCAACAAATATCTTATCTAAGCCTTCCAGTTCTGCCTGCGCTTTCACTAAGCCAGAGCCTGGCACCACTAAAGCCAGCTTTACATTAGGTGCAATATTCTTACCTTTTGCCACAGCTGCCGCCGCACGTAAATCTTCAATGCGTGAGTTTGTGCATGAGCCAATAAATACTTTATCAATCTTAATTTCATTAATTGGGGTATTGGGAGTTAAACCCATGTAAACATAAGCACGCTCCCAATCGGCGCGTTGCACTTCATTTTTAGCTAAATCTAAACTAGGCACTCGTGCATCAATACTCACTACCATTTCAGGCGATGTGCCCCATGTGACTTGTGGTTGAATATCTTCAGCTTTCAACCTTACCATAGCATCAAAATCTGCACCTGAATCAGAATATAATGTTTTCCAATAGGCAACCGCAGCATCCCACTGGTCTGCTTTTGGTGATAAGGGACGACCTTTTACGTAATCAATCGTTGTATCATCTACCGCAATCAAACCTGCTCGCGCACCAGCCTCAATCGCCATGTTGCACAAGGTCATCCGACCTTCCATGCTTAAACCACGTATTGCCGAACCCGCAAATTCAATCGCATAACCATTACCGCCAGCCGTACCAGTTTTACCGATAATAGCTAGCGCAACGTCTTTAGCGGTTACACCGCGACCTAATACTCCATCAACTAACACTTGCATGGCTTTAGATTTTTTCTGCACCAAACATTGCGTCGCCAAGACATGCTCGACTTCCGATGTGCCGATACCGTGTGCCAAAGCACCAAAAGCGCCGTGGGTACTGGTATGAGAATCGCCGCATACAACGGTCATGCCAGGCAATGTCGCGCCTTGTTCTGGACCAACAACATGCACAATACCCTGACTTGCATCCATAAAAGGAAAGTATGCTTTTGCGCCAAATTCCCGAATATTGCTGTCCAGTGTTTCTATTTGCAGGCGTGCGATTGGGTCAAAAATGCCAGCCAATCCTTTGTCCCAGCCATTGGTGGGTGTGTTGTGGTCTGCGGTAGCTACAATTGAAGCAATGCGCCAAGGCTTACGGCCTGCCAGACGTAAGCCCTCGAAAGCTTGCGGACTGGTCACTTCATGCACCAAATGACGATCTATATAAATCAGCGCAGTGCCATTTTCTTCATGCACAACATGAGAATCAAATAATTTATCGTAAAGCGTTTTTGCCATATTCTTCAATTAAACCTAACCATTAAATCTAACAATTAACATGCCTATGAACAATTCTCAGTAACCACAACTCCATCCGTAGGAGAGGCGCCGAGCCGCGAAAAATGGCGCAACTTTCACCATCGCGGCGAGGCGCCGCTCCTACAGAAAATGACTATGCTTGGCGTTTCCTGCACCACCTAACCTGAAAATAGTATAGAGGCATAAAAATTAAAGCCAAAAATCAAACCTGAATAATCAAACCTAAGAAACTATTCTCTAAAATTACCAAATTGCAACGGGAAGTCTGTCACGCTCTTTTTTACAAATGCAATTGCATCTTGCAACAAGTCTCTTTTTGCGCCGTTTACTCGTACCGTATCGCCCTGAATACTTGCCTGAACTTTTAAACCAGAATCTTTAATCAGCTTGCTAATGCGCTTGGCTAAATCACTATCAATCCCGTCTTTTATTTCAAGCACTTGTTTAACTTTATTGCCGCCAATTTTTTGCACATCTTTATGCTCAAGTCGTTTAGTTGAGTCTGGCTCTTTCTTTTCCATACCTGGCAATAAAATATCTTTAATTTGGTCAAGCTGAAAGTCGTTATCACCAAATAAAGTAATCAGGCTATCTTTTTCATTCAGCTCAACTTTAGCCGAAGTGCCTTTAAAGTCATAACGATTAGTAATTTGCTTACTAGCCGTATCAACCGCATTACTCAAAGCAACCATATCGACTTCAGAACTAATATCAAATGAAGGCATCTTTAGCTCCTAATCTCTAAAATTTTACTCAAAGTGGCAAACGTAATCTAAAGTTTCAGTCACTTCAATATCAAAGCTCGAGTTTTCTGGCACAGTAAATTTATCACCAGCGGTGTACGTCTTCCAAGCACCCTCTCCTTTAAGGCGAACATTGCAAGTACCCACATTGATCTCCATTAACTCAGGTGCAGTCGTGTTGAAAGTGAGTGAGCTTGGGAAAATAACACCGATGGTGCTACGTGTACCATTTGGAAACATCACGGTATGGCTGACGCACTTGCCATCAAAATAGATATTTGCTTTGGTTTTTACGCTTACATTGTCAAATTGTGCCATTGCATTAGCTTTCGTTAATAATAAAAGAACCATTATCGCAGAAAAGCCTCGCCTAACCAATATTTGCTGCTATCCCACCTCGTGGGGCTTAAACTTTGATACTCTTTCATCTTGAAGCTGCTTTTTTGATAGAGATGGAAGTTTCAAGACGACCATCGTATAGGTCAAACCTTGGTGAGTCCCCAAGCAGAGTCGGGGGTTACCTTATTAAATTAGAGCGTCATCAACGACTCAACCGCGCACTCAGGGTTGGCAGAACACCTAACATTATTATCGACATTCTAGCCGCGCTTGAATCTACAGGTATGGCCAATCATTTTACGGTCGTTGGTACTAATGCTTTGTACGCTTATGAGACCGCCGCGAGTGCGCGTATTGAAGAAGGCATCATGGCAACCAGAGACTTTGATCTGTTATAGGATAACCGTAAAAAATTAAACTTAGCGTTGCATGATGGCGCACTATTGCAAAATAATCCGTTGGCTGATGGCATGATTGGCTTTCTTAAACGTATTGATCCCTCCTTTGTCATTCGTGAAGATCAGAAATACACAGCCATCAATAAAGACGGTTATGAGATCGATTTTATCAGGAGGACTGGACGCGGCAGTGAAAATGATCTCATTAGATTTAGCGACCATGTCGATGACTTCTGGGTAGTGAAGGCGCGGAATGCTGATTGGCTATTAAGCGTGTCAAACAGCGTGTAATACTTTCCAGATTAGAGGTGGAAACAGCGTCCAATAGTTTCCACCTCAGTATGTCACCATCCAGTGTTTTAGCTGGAGGTTTCTGGAGTGATTTATATGGGCATGATTTACGAAATACGCAGGCGCTATTTAGTACAAAAGCAAACGATTACAGACATAGCCAAAGACATGGGGCTTTCCCGTCCCACCGTACGCAAACACATTCTTACTGTTGATGAACCCAAATACAAACGAGATCAAACGGCAGCCCCTAAGTTTGATCCATTTAAAGCCCAGCTCACGCAATGGCTAGCTGAAGATGCCAATCTCACAAGAGCACGCCGCCGCAGTGGGCAACGGCTATTTGAAGGTCTGCAAGCCATCGGTTACAGCGGCGCTTATGACAGCGTGCAGCGCTTTGTTCGTCGCTGGAAATCCAGCAACCAAAACCAAAAGCTAAGCGACGCCTTTGTGCCACTACTATTTCTGCTAGGCGATGCCTGCCAGTTTGAAGATCGCTTAGGCGACTATATTTAGGTGGCGTTTACACAGAATTATTTACAGGCTCACAAGGCTAGGTGTCTACCAAATCGGAGTGACATCACCTGCGCACCACACAATCGCATTTTGCTCAAATTGTTTGCCAACATCAATCGCAGTAATTTTATCCATACCAACGATCAATAGACTAACTTCACCTAGTCCATCATCAGCGCACTTCCCAGCGCCGCGTACAAAAGAATAACGCATCGAACTGATTAACATTTCCAGCTCTTGATTTCTGTCTACATTTACGTCCGTGGGTAATTCATTGCTACCAGGGTTGTAGGCCGTTATAAATGCTGCACAATTACTATTTGTACTTTCATACAATTGCATCAACTCATGACTGAAAATACCGATCTTTAAAATGAATGGTGGCAAAGCGTCCACATGATATTCAGAGGCGCTATACGAGTCTAAAAGGTCTTGTGTGATAGTTGAATTAGGCATGGTTTGGTTTGGTTTGGTTTGGTTTGGTTTGGTTTGGTTTGGTTTGGTTTGGTAGTTTATTAAGCTCTTCAGCACAAGCTACGTCAAGAGATCATAAATATGGCTTAAGTTTGGGTTAAGAATCTAACGATATGATTTGCCTCACGTACTGTAAAAGGAGACAAATCATGGAAACAATTACATATCGCCGTACAAAAGTTTACGACCCAGCTTTACGTCTGATTCATCTATGGAATGGCTTGGCCATTATTTTTCTGATGATCACTATTTGGCTTTCTGACTTGTTTGATAAAGGCGTAGGTGAAGATATGCTGTGGCAGCTGCACATTTATTTAGGCTACGCGTTAGTCGTTGGCATTATCGCTCGTTTGGCGTGGGGTTTAGTCGGCCCGCAGCACGCAAGGTTTTCAGATATGTGGCATCCAGCCGCATGGTGGAACGCTGTTCGTAACTTCAACCTAAAAGCTAAGCCACGCTTTGGACATAACGCGCTGGCAAGCGGCGTTTATTTACTGGTTTATTTATTACTTATCATCATGGCGCTGACTGGCTTAGGCCTTGCCGCAGTTGAACATAGCACTGGTCCACTCAACCCTTGGATTGGCGACAAGACTTGGTTAAAAGATCTGTTTGAAGAACCACATGAACTGATTTATTACGGATTAATGGGTTTTGTTATAGTACACATTGCCGCCTTAATTTGGCATGAACATAAAGACAAAACACCGCTCGCTCAAACAATGGTCACTGGCTATCAGTATGAAGTGGAGCCCGCAAGTGTAAACCAAGCTGGCAATATTGAACAAACTCAAGGAGATGATCATGTGTAAAAACCTGATGTTATTAGGATTACTGTTCAGTGTGAATGTGTTGGCTGCAACACCGCAAGAGTTGCTTAAACAGTATGAAGCACAAGCCAAGCAAGAGAATCCGGCATTCTCAGGATTTTCGGCAAGTAATGGCGCAAGCTTTTTTAAAGCTGAACACGCACACAGTAGCGGGCAAAAGGTCAGTTGCTCCACTTGCCATACCACTGACCCGCGCAACCAAGGTAAAACACGCGCCAATAAGGTGATTGAGCCAATGGCAATCATCGCTAACCCGCAACGTTTTACAGATGCAGCCAAGGTTGAAAAATGGTTCGGTCGCAACTGCAAAGATGTGCTGGAGCGCGCCTGTACTGCGCAGGAAAAAGGGGATTACCTACAATATTTAGTGACTGTTAAATAAGGATCAATATCATGAAAAAATGGATGCAGTTTTTAATACTCATGACCAGTATCACTTCAACAAGCGCATTACTAGCCAGCGGTGGCATAGATGGCGGTGGTGGCAACGCTATGCCGCCAGCCACTAATGCAAAATGGAAAACTGAGTGTAGTGGTTGTCATATGCTTTACCACCCAGGCTTATTGCCAGAAAGATCTTGGAATAAAATGATGAATGGGCTGGATAAACATTTTGGCGAAAATGCCACACTTGATGCCGCAACTCGCGATGAGATTAAACGCTTTCTTGTCGCGAACAGTGCAGAAAAATCGACTAACCGTCGCTCAAATCGTATCGACCAATCAATTCCAAGCGATGCTACCCCGTTACGCATTACAGAAACGCGATACTTCACCAGCAAGCACGATGAAGTGTCGCCTTTAACCTTTAAACGCAAAAATATAGGGAGCGCAGCTAATTGTATCGCATGTCATAAGAACGCTGAAAAAGGTGATTTTTCTGAGTCACAGATTAGGATTCCGCGTTAATATTCAATATGCGAATTTTATTAGTAGAAGATGATGCCCTGTTAGGCGACGGTGTGAGAGTAGGCTTAAAACAGGCAGGCTTTGCCGTGGATTGGACGCAAGATGGTCAGGCGGCAAAGCTGGCGCTGGAAACTGAAGATTATGCGCTAATGGTGCTAGACCTTGGCTTACCAAAGTTAAGCGGCACTGATTTACTTAAATGGTTACGCGCACGCCAATTAACCATGCCCGTTTTGATTTTAACCGCGCGTGACACAGTGGCAGACCGCGTTGCGGGCTTAAATGCAGGGGCTGACGATTACCTGATTAAACCTTTTGACTTGGATGAGCTGATTGCCCGATTAAATGCGCTATTGCGGCGCAGTGCTGGCCAAGTAAACTTAATCTTGCAACATGGCGATATTGCGCTCACGCCATCAACCCATCAAGTGAGCAAAAATGGGCAGGCTGTAGCACTTTCCGCACGCGAATTTTCTTTGTTACATGAATTGCTATTGCATGTTGGTCGTGTGCAATCTCGCGAGCAATTAGAACAGCATCTTTATGGCTGGGGCGAAGAAGTAGAGAGCAATTCAGTAGAAGTGCATGTGCATCATCTACGTAAAAAATTAGGGTCGGCCTTAATTCGCACCTTGCGCGGCGTGGGCTACGTGATTGACAAGGATGTTGCTAAACCATGACTTTTAAAGCATGATTTTTAAACCATGATTTTAACTCATTCAATAACCTCAATTAAATCGTGAACTCACTAAGACTAAGACTCATAATGCTATTATCAATCGGCCTAGGAGCCGCATGGATATTGGCTGCATGGTTTAGCCTTTTAGAATCGCGAGAAGAAATTGACCAGCTATTTGATGCGCAACTGGCGCAATCTGCACAAGTGCTATTAGGCACAACGCGCCACGAACTACACGAACGTATTGAACATGCTAACGATGAAATGCCAGCTTCGCACGAATACGAGCAAAAACTTGCTTTTCAAATTTGGGATAAAAGTGACTTATTGATGCGCTCCGCCGCCGCACCTGCCACAGCTTTGGCTGCTAACAAGGCGGGCTACAGCAACACTATTGTCAGTGGCGAGCCCTGGCGTGTACTCACCAAGTGGGATGTACACGGTGAATTTATGATTCAAGTGGCAGAACCAATCACTGGCCGAGAGCTGCTAGCGCGCCATATCACACTCAAAATGTTACTGCCAATGTTAATCGCCCTGCCCGTGCTGGCGCTACTCATTTGGTTTGGCGTTGGTGCTGGCCTGCAACCCTTAAAGCGGCTTAAACAAGAGGTTAAACAACGTACCGCTAATCGCCTAGAACCTTTGGCAATGGCAGGCGTCCCCGAAGAAGTCGCACCTTTAGCGCAGGCCTTAAACGACCTATTTGTGCGCCTTCAGCAAGCTTTTGACGGTGAACGCCGCTTTACTGCCGATGCCGCGCACGAGCTACGCACCCCGCTGGCCGCGCTTAAAATTCAAGCGCAAGTGGCATTGCGTTCTAACGATGAAACAGAGCGACAACTAGCCTTAGAAAACTTACTGCGTGGCGTTGATAGAGCCACGCGCTTAGTCACGCAATTACTCACCTTAGCCCGAGTAGATCCAGAAACTGCCGCAATAGACTTCAAACCAATTGAGTTACATAGCTTAGCAGCCAGTGTCATGGCGGGTTTGGAACCACTAGCCCATGCCAAAAAAATTGAAATGACGCTGGAAGATAACCATCACCTGCCATGCAAGGTGATGGGCGATGACGCACAACTGGCATTATTATTACGCAACCTGTTAGACAACGCCATTCGCTACACGCCCGCTGGTGGCCGCGTTTCAGTCGCCGTGAAAAATGCTGGTGGCATTGCATTAGAGATACGCGACACTGGCCCGGGTATTGCCGAAAACGAGCGCGAGCAGGTGCAGCAGCGCTTCTACAGAATTACCAGTAGCGGCGAAGAAGGCAGCGGACTAGGCTTATCTATCGTGCGCCGCATTGCAGAACTGCATGGCGCCAAGCTGATACTGAGCGATAATGATGTGGGGCAAGGGCTTCTGGCTCGAGTGGTTTGGCCGTTGGGGTAAGTTTTTAAGTCTGTTTTGTGGAAGATAAATTGATAAGTGATGAGGTGAAAGTCGGTTTATAGCGCTTAGCCCAGCACAAAATACTTTCATTTATTTGATATAGGTCAAGGTACTAATGTACTTAAAGTACACACTACGAAAGTTATGTGTTGATTGTAATCTGTAAGAATGGAGAAGCTCCTTCAAACTGTTGGTGTATTCCATGCTGTAGAAATTTAAAAGGAGATTCTAAAATGAAGTCGTTGACTAAATTACTAATTTTGAGCGCAACATTTGTAGGTATGACGATGATCGTCGGATGTAATAAACCTCAGGAAGCTACTGATACAACAAAACCAAGTGCCGCAGTTAACCCAGCAATTAGTGACGCTGATGTGACAACAAAAGTTAAAACTGCGCTTCATAGTGATGAAATGGTCAAGGGTTTTGATATTGCTGTTGTCACAACCAAGGGAGATGTTCGTCTCACTGGTATTGTTGACAATCAAGACCAACTTGATCATATAGACAAATTAGTCCGAAGTATTGAAGGTGTTCATAGTATGCATGATGAGTTGACCATCAAAAAATAGGCCTAAATAATAAAGCTTTCTGCAATTATTTATTTGCAGCCTAGCCTAAAAATCAATGGGGTCATACCCACTGCTGTCCCAGATAAATTTTCACGCATAAAAGAGCCTCATTTGAGGCGACATTAGCCCAACATTATCAGGCGGTCTGAACAATTCAGTGATCGACCGTCTGATAAACAAATTTACCCGAATCAGCCGAATCATCTGCTGTAAAGACTGTTTAAACTTTGCGCTAAACTTCAAATAAGCCAACAACAGATAAGCGCACATCTCCATCATGATTTGTGTCATCACAGCATGATCTGATAGCCCCACAAAACACTTCAGTTTCAATTTCTGCTTAATCCATTTGAAGAACAACTCCACCTGCCAGCGCTGTTTATCAATCTGTGCCACCAAACTCGCAGGCCAATCAAAACGGTTCGTGGTAAACACATAATCTTTATCCAACTCAGCATCATGAAATACGATGCGTCGTACAGGAATAAGCGGCTTTTTAGATGAAGGTAGCGAGGTGTAGCTAATCGTCTCATCACTCAAAATACCAGAATCAGCCTCAATGGCATGGGATGCGGTTACTTCAAACTTAGCGTTATCACGCATTCGCGTGACGTAGCTCACGCCTTAGCTATCAAGGCTTGCGTGCCAATCATAGCAGGCATAACCCTTATCAAACACCACCACGCTACCACGCGGGAAATTGAATAATCTGGCCTGTGTTTGGTCGGCGACCTTGCCTGCGGTGACGGCAATGAATGCAGGAATCAAACCATCATGATCTAAACCCACCTGTAGCTTAAAAGCAGCTTTCATGCGGTTGTAATTAGCCGAGGGAAATAGCTTCATGGAGACATCAATCAATGAGGCATCTAAGGAAAATAGCTTATCTTTCAACCCAAAGTCTTGTTTGGGTGAGCGGTTGGCACAGCGCGCATATAAGCGCCCAAACAGGGTAATAAAGAATTGATAATCCAATGTTTCGTTGGCACGACCCAAGGCAGAGCGGCTGGCGGTTTGGCTGGCCAAATGATAGTGGTGTTGCCTCTGAGTTTGTAGCGTACTTTCAATATCACGCAAGCTGGATAAGCCAGAAAATTGACAGGTGAACATCGCCACAAACTGCGACCAGCGACTTAATGCGCCGTGCCGACGCTTGCCATCGTGCTGTTGACTTAAGCTGTCAAATTCATGTCTAGGGATGAGTTTTAGCCTCTGAGAAAGTGTCGTGTTATGATGCGACATGCTCGTTTTTTCCTTTTTTTACAATGGGTTAGTGGTAACCGTATTTAACATTGATGGGTGAAGCGGGCTGCTTTGTTTAGTTATCTGGGATAGCAGTGGGTATGACCCCATTGATTGCTAGGATGCGCAAATAAAATAATTTAACCATACTTTAGGGCGGCTACTATATACTCCATTAAAACAATCCTGCATTGAATTATTCATACGTAAGACTTTTGCATGATATTACTTTTACATAAAAAACTTTCATCAATTAACTTCATATAATGGTTTTACATAAAATGACAAATACCATTCAAGTTGAAACCCCTTATTTAAAAATCGGCATGTTCGTGTTAGAACTAGATATTCCTTGGGATACTTCTGGTTTTGCGCTACAAGGATTCTTGGTAACAGAGAGAAATATCCAGATTTTAAGAGAAAAATGTGATTGGGTTACGGTATTAAAATCCCATTCCGTACCAGGTTTATTTAAGCAAGAAATTAAGCGAGAATATGTACCCAACAACACGTCTAACGCTTCTGATGCTGAATCGTATGAATCTTTTTCAAGCCACTTGCTTCAGTTAATTAAATACTATTTATTTTTAACCCCTTTATTCGAAATGTTCAGTAGCGACAATAAAGCTAGCGCTGAATCACTAAATGAAGCAAAAATCAGGCGAATTCCTTTACAGAAGTCAGCCAACATCCCTAGGTTTAATCAAGAAATAAACTCAAAACAAGAAGCCATCGCGCGCGCAAGAATGTTACGTTCGCGCAATGCAATTGTTAACGACGATTTGTTGACTACCGAAATTGTTCAGCACGTTGTGGTTGCGGAACTTGCGGAAGAGTACAAAGCTGCTCAAGTGGCCAAAATGAAATTAGAAGAATCGGTAGGGGAGAACTTATTCGAAGATGCTTTTCAAGCTAATGCGATGAATATCGTCTTGAATGAAACCAAAGAGTCTGTAGGTGACATTGTTGACAGTATGCTGCGTAACCCTGACGCAATGAGGTTAGTCGATAATATCAAAACATATGATAATTTATCTTATAAGCATGCTGTAGATGTTTGTGTATTAATGATTGCTTTTGGTAGAGAGTTACAACTCCCCAAAGAAGCCTTAATCGAATTAGGTTTAGGTGGTTTATTGCATGATATTGGTGAAGTCAAGCCTAAAGATGTTAAGCAGGTTAGATTGCGAAATATTGCGATGTTTCAAATCTATAAAAATCATGCACTTGATGGCATCGCTTTAGTTAAAAATGCTGGATATAGTGATATTGTCAAAGCGATCATTGCACAACACCATGAAAAATATGACGGTAGCGGCTATCCATTTGGACTTTCTAATATTCCTCAACATGATCAGAATGGGAAGTCTACGGTCAATAAAGCATCAAGAATTAGCATGTATGGTTTAATGATTGCTGTTGTAGACACTTATGTTTCCATGATTTCAGCGCGAAATTGTATAACGCCTATTGCGCCTAGCTCAGCAATGTCTTACATAATAAGTAAAGCTGGAATTGATTTTGATCCAGGAATATGTGATGCGTTTGTACAAGTGATAGGCGTGTATCCAATTGGTGTTTATGTTCAACTTAATACAGGTGAAATTGCCATTGTGGTCAGGCAAAATCGTGTTTGGAGATTAAAACCTGTCGTGCAAGTAATTATGGATAGCAACCATAAAAGAGTCGAGCCGTTTGATGTTGACTTAATTAATCAAGCAGGCGTTGGGAGACATATTAGCAAAGAGGTTATATTCGAAACATAGATATTCTATGCAGAGACAGTCATACAACAGGTATTTGTTGTGCCTGCATGGGCTTCCCCTTTAAGAATAGCCATGCTAGTTCAAGAAAAATTAAGCTAAAATAGCGCATTATCAATTCGTTATTTGAGCTTTTTTATATCGCTTACCACTCTCAACGCGCTATCCCCTCTCGATGGCCGCTATCAAACAAAATTAGATGCTTTACACCCTTACTTTAGTGAGTATGCGCTTATTAAACACCGTGCATGGGTAGAAGTTGAATGGCTTAAAGCCTTATCCGCCGCACCTGAATTAGCCCGCGTAGGGCGCACTCGCTTGCAGTGCGCCGCATGAAAAAATATTAAAAATACGGCGTACTGCCATAATGGGCGAGTACGCCCTACGAGCTGAGATTCTTGTCGAAGCATTAGCGAATTTAATCAATGAGTTGAAGCTAGCACCCCTCGACAGGGCGAACGGAAGTTTTATAGCTGTTCCGTCAAACAATCCGATGTTACAGCCAATTTCTCATCATCGTCATGCCGACGAAAGCTGGTATCCAGCGTCTTAAGTCACTAGATTCCGTGTCAAGCACGGAATGGTGGGGGATTTAAGTGTATTCCCACTTAATTATTACGCACCCGTTCGTGCCTAGCCTAGTAGCTTGGATTAGCGGCTGCATCACGCAACCCAACATCTTAGTGAATTGCATCATTTTTTGCTGGGCTACGCCCTATCGGGCTAATCCAGCCTACGACTGAGTTTCTAAGAGTTTTTAGAACGTGTAAATGAAATTAAAAAATGAACCGCTCCGAGTTGCATCTGGTTCATTGCGAACAAGTACAGCGCCATCGGTGATGGTTTTTTACATACCATTAAATCATCTAAAATCAATGAAATTTGACTTCATTGACTCTTAAATAACACCTATTTTCATCAAAGAGCGCTGCCCTGCGAAGCCCGTCCCTATTGGCTCGCAGGGCAGTGCTTTTAGCTGCTATTTTATGTAAGTTGTAGTGCCTACTGCTGGATTAAAGGTCCGATTACTGCGAATTGCACATATGCATATAAGTTAATTGTTTCAGTTGGTTTTTTAATCCGCCTACCTGTAGATTTTATTAAAAATGCTAACCATTTATTGCGCTATTTATGGTTTCATGCAAAGCTTCTGCTATAGATTTTTGAAAGGTTTTGCGTATGAAAAATATCAATCCAGAAGCAAATAATCACTTAGGTCTATCTAAGGCCAAAGCCTTGGAATTACTCAAAAGCGAAGGCATGAATGAGTTGCCTTCATCCGACAAACGCGACTTATTCCGCATTGCTTTAGAAGTCATCCGCGAGCCTATGTTTTTGCTTTTAGTGGTGGCTGGCGCAATCTATTTAATGCTGGGTGATGTAAGCGATGCGCTGATGTTGCTGGGATTTGTATGCGTGGTGATGGCGATTACCATTTATCAGGAAAATAAAACCGAGCGCGTTTTGGAAACCTTGCGCGACCTCACTAGCCCGCGTGCATTGGTTATCCGTGATGGTGTAGAACAACGCATTGCTGGGCGTGAAGTAGTGCGCGGCGACCTGCTGATATTGTCGGAAGGTGACCGCGTTGCAGCAGATGCGGTGTTAATTTCATGCAATCACTTTTCGGCTGACGAATCGTTACTCACAGGCGAATCGGTGGCGGTGCGTAAAGTCTCTCAGATTGAGTCATTGGCATTTTCGACAATGGATATTGCGCCGCCAGGGGGCGATAACCTGCCGTTTGTTTATGCTGGTTCATTAGTGGTGCAAGGTCGCGGCATCGCGCGAGTGTTAGCCACGGGGCAGCACAGTGAAATTGGTAAAATAGGCAAAGCCTTACAAGGTTTGGATACTGAAACCACGGCCTTGCAACAAGAAATCCGCCATTTAGTGCTCAATCTCGCCATTTTAGGCACCCTACTCAGCCTGCTATTATTTGTGATTTACGGTCTTACTCGAGGCGATTGGCTGCACGGCTTACTCTCTGGCATTACCTTAGCGATGTCTATCTTGCCAGAAGAATATCCAGTGGTGCTAACGGTTTTTATGGCGATGGGTGCATGGCGAATTTCCAAACATCGCGTACTGACGCGGCGTGTGCATACTGTAGAAGCGCTTGGTTCGGCCACGGTGATGTGTGTGGATAAAACCGGCACACTCACCTTTAACCGAATGGAGGTGCAACAATTGGTGGTTGGCAGCCTCGTATTTACCCCTAAAAAAGGAGAGGATGCGTTGCCAGAAACATTCCATGAGCTGCTTGAATTTGGCATATTGGCTAGTGAAACCAACGGCTTTGATACGGCTCCTTTACAAGTTTCGTCGCTAGACCCCATGGAAAAAGCCATCCATGCGCTAGGCAAGCAATACCTTAGCAATACCGAGCATCTGCATGGTGATTGGGCACTGGCACATGAATATTCACTGTCGCCTGAGTTACTCGCACTGTCGCACGTTTGGAAAGCCGTTGACCGCGACGAATATGTCGTCGCTGCTAAAGGCGCACCTGAAGCCATCGCCGACTTATGCCATTTAAACCCACAGCAACTGGCCGAACTATCTAGCCAGATCAATGCTCTGGCCTCACAAGGCATGCGCGTGCTGGGCGTGGCAAAAGCCAGCTATCGCGGCAGTACTTGGCCAAGCATTCAGCATGATTTTGATTTCGAATTTCTTGGGCTAATCGGGCTGGCAGACCCCGTGCGACCAAACGTTGCCCCTGCTTTAAAAGAATGTCATGCCGCAGGTATACGCGTGGTGATGATTACTGGCGATTACCCCGCCACCGCCGCAGCGATTGCCGCACAGATTGGCCTTGCGGTTGGTAACGGCGGTATTATTAGCGGCGCAGAGCTAAGCCAAATGAATGAAGCGACATTAAGAGAAAAAATACGCTATAGCAACATTTTTGCGCGCATGGTGCCAGAACAAAAGCTGCGTTTAGTCAATGCGCTTAAAGCCAATGGTGAAGTAGTCGCCATGACTGGCGATGGCGTGAATGATGCCCCCGCACTAAAAGCTGCGCATATTGGCATTGCGATGGGCGGGCGTGGCACCGACGTGGCGCGGGAAGCTGCCGCATTGGTGCTACTGGATGATGACTTCGCCTCTATCGTTCATGCCGTCCGTTTGGGTCGCAGCATTTTCGATAATCTTCGCAAAGGCATGGCCTACATCTTTGCGGTACATTTTCCGATTATCGGGCTTTCACTTATTCCGCTATTACTCGGTTGGCCGCCCATGTTTGCGCCAGTCCATATCGTATTTTTAGAAATGATTATCAACCCAGCCTGCTCAATTGCTTTTGAGGCTGAACCAGCGGAATCGAACGTGATGCATCGCCCGCCCCGCCCCACAAAAGAGCCACTATTCGGCAGGCGTATATTTTTAATTAGCCTGCTACAAGGCGTGGTGCTATTTCTGGCGACACTATTGGTATTGGGCTACGCCTTGCATCAGGGCGCAACAGAGGAAACCGCACGCACCTTAGCCTTTAGTACGCTGGTCATCGGCAATCTAAGTTTGATACTGGTCAACCGTTCTTGGCGGCATCCTGTTTGGCGCACCATTACCACACACAACCCTGCTCTATGGTGGGTAATAGGCGGGGCGTTGGCCTTTTTATCGTTAGCGCTGACATTGCCGCTAATACGACAAATATTTCATTTTTCACCCATCACGTTTCAGCAATTTATGCTTTGCACCTTGCTTGGATTAGCCAGCGTTGTGTGGTTTGAGTGCTATAAAGCTTTCTGGCTGAGTCGGCGGGCTTGATTGGCTGTGAAATTGACGGTGAAATAAAGCCTAGAAACCCCAAAAACCTTCAAAACAGATGCTCTGGGAGGCCCGTCCCTATTGCCTCGCAGAGCATCGATTTTTGATGATTTTAAAGCTAAGGAAGCGCTAATTTATTCAACCGTTCGCCCTGAGCTTGTCGAAGGGAGCTTTTAACATTCTGATTTTTAAAGTGAAAAATCAAGCATAGTTCGACAAGGCTCTCCTGAGCGTAGTCGAAGGGCTCACCACGAAGGGATTTAATCAGCGCCTACCTAAGGTTTTTCTAAACCGCGCAATTGTAACTCAAGCTTGCGAATAC
Source organism: uncultured Pseudomonadota bacterium (assembly GCA_903846555.1). GTDB lineage: Bacteria > Pseudomonadota > Gammaproteobacteria > Burkholderiales > Methylophilaceae > Methylotenera. Next base: position 13,403 of record CAINBI010000151.1, on the reverse strand, counting down.
GTTCGAGAAAAACCAGCATCAATCCTAAAGAATTCTGCTCAAGTTCAAAGTCAGCTTTAAGTCGAGAAAGTGTCCGTATGGATACGATACTATGACTACTAAAGCGTAGCTCGCTTGTCGCCATATCAACTTCAGCTTGGTTATTGGCTACAAGTGCGCCGATTTCCAGCAAGTGTTGCAATACCTCTAACGAAAGTCCCGTCAGATCGACTAGCTCCTCCATCGAAACTTCATGGTGTTCGTCTAGCCAGATGAATTCAGTTTGATCAATTTGCATGGCTTATATCCTATCCAAAATGGGCGCGTGGATTAAAAGTTGAGCTAACAGACAACGCCTGAAGTAATTCGCGATCTTTGTCGCTTAAACTGGTTGGTACCACAATTTGCACAAGCGCATAAAGATCGCCATGTTCATGATTAAGCCCACGATTAAATTTTGGCATGCCGCGTTTACTAATACGAAGTTTTTGTCCGCTACTGGAGCCCGCAGGCACTTTAAGATTCACATCGCCAGCGAGTGTCGGCACTTTAACCGTAGCACCCAATGCGGCTTCCCAAGCGGTAAGTGGTAAATCTATAAAAAGATCGTAATCAATAACGCGGAATAGTTTATGCGGAATAAAACTAACATTCAGGAAGAGATTACCATTAGGGCCGCCATGAGAACCTTTGCCGCCCTTGCCGCGCAGTAGTAATTTTTGACCATTCGTCACGCCCTTAGGAATACGCGCTTTGAAGGTATGCGGCACATGCCTCACCTGACCTTGACTATCGTGTTCCGCCACAGAAAAGTTCAAATCAACCGTCATGCCCTGATAAGCATCTTCAAGCGTCACTTGCGTTGTTAATTCATAATCTTGCCCCGGAATTGGCCTGTTGTGGTGTTGCTGTTGCGAGTGTTGCCGACCTTTAGAGAAGCTTGCAAACAAATCTGCAAAGTCTACATCATCAAAGGAATATCCCTGTCCGCCTTGGCTTCCTGCCCAGTTGGGTGGAGGTTTAAAATCCTGACCTGACGGATGGCGACCTAACTCATCATAAGCCGCGCGTTTTTCTGTATCTTTTAACGTAGCATAAGCTTCGCCAATCTCCTTGAATTTAGCCTCTCCCGCTGGGTCTTTGGAAACATCTGGATGATATTGATGCGCTAGCTTACGATACGCTTTTTTAATTTCATCAACGCTTGCGGTACGCGCAACGCCTAAAGTTTCGTAATAGTCTTTAAATTTCATGGTTTAGCTAACTTCACGGTTTAGCTAACTTCTTGGTTTAGCCGATGAAATCGTGTGCCATGACATTTACCACAAGGCGGAATGCGGCCTGGCTTGTGAAAATGTAGCGCAGCTTTGCATTCATCGCACACCAAAGTCCCCAAGCCGATAATTTCACCCGTGTGATATTCCGCATTAGCCGCAATGTATTTTAGTTTTAAAAGTGCCAGTGTTGTTTTGTCGGTAGCTTCGGTAAACGCTAGCCACAGCTCACTTTTAATTAAAGAAATATCAAAACCCAGCCAATCTTTTAGCTCCTTACCCGTTTCACTTAAATGATGTGCGGCATCTAGCAAATCACGCTTAATCGAGTTTTTTAAATCTAGCGCCTCATCAGCTTTAAGCAGGCTGGCCATTTTAATGTCATCGCTAACAATTTCAAGCAGGTGATGAAAGTCGCTATCCGCATGCTTAGATTGCTGTAAGGCAGTTTCTAATGACTTCTGATACGCATGTCCTACAGCATCATTCGTCTCTTTATCTGATTGATTATTATTCATGATGACGGCCTTTCCACTCGGTTTGAGTATACATAAATTAAATTAAAGACTGGCTACTGCTTTCCAAAAATCGAACACTTAACAAGTCAAGTGGCTAAGTTAAATCATACTACTAAACCTAAGAAGAAAGCCTAGAAATAACCCATAGCAATAACCCATTGCAATAACCCTTAATCCAGCTTCTCAATACCCATCGCTTTCAACACATACTTTTCATAAATCGGCTCGGTTGAGCCTTTTTTCATTTTATAAATAAAGTATTTTTCAAAAGCTATTTTTGCCCAATGCACCCATTTACCTTTTTTAATCCAATTCACGTTACGTGGTGGAATCTGTGGCAAAGCGACAAAAACGGCGCCAGTATCTCCCATATCTGCCAAACAAATTGCATTCCAAGTACCTTTAGCATCAGCCACTTCACCAGTCAGATCAGCGGCAATATTATGTACAATCGCGGTGACCATAGATTCAATCATATAGCCAGTTTTAGGCGCACCAGTAGGCACTGGCGTTACTTCTACGGGTGGAATAGCTACACACACACCAGCAGCAAATATGTTTTTATATTTCTTGCTGCGCTGATGCTCGTCTATCAGCACAAAGCCTCTTGGGTTACATAAGCCTTCAACCGCAGCCACTGGGTCTACGCCTTTAAAAGCTGGCAACATCATAGAAAATTTAAATGGCAACTCATGCTCTTTTACAACATTGCCTTGGGTATCGTGTTCGGTGACAAACATTTTACCCGCTTCAACTTTTGTCACTTTAGCGTTGGTAATCCATTTAACATCATTATGGCGGTATTCAGATTCAAGCATGCCTTTAGAATCGCCCACGCCGCCCAAACCCAAATGGCCTATATACGGCTCACTAGTCACGTAAGTAATAGGCACTTTATTGCGAATTTTCTTCTTGCGTAAATCGCTATTCATAATAAATGTAAATTCATACGCAGGGCCAAAACAGCTTGCGCCTGGCATCGCGCCAATAACCACTGGGCCTGGCTCTTTTAGAAACGCCTGATACGCATCCCAGGTTTTTTCGGCATGATCTACTGAACAAATCGAATGAGTATGACCGCCATTTGGCCCTGATCCTGGCACTTCTTCAAATGAAAGTTTTGGACCAGTGGCAATCACCAAATAGTCATAATTAAGATTGTCGCCATTGGCTAATTGCAGCGTATTTTTTTCTGCATCAATGTGAGTGACAGGCTGCGCAATAAAGTGAATCCCCTTTTTTTCCAGATACGGGCGAATCGGAAAAGTAATCGCTTCGCGCTTGCGCCAACCCACTGCTAACCAAGGGTTTGATGGCACAAACTGAAAATAATCGACCGTATTGACTACGGTAACCTGATGTTTATTACCAAGCTTTGCTTTCAGCTCGTAAGCGGTAGGCATACCACCAATTCCAGCGCCCATTATTACAATATGTGCCATTTCTGATTCCTATAAAATTGTTAACTTAACTTATTGGTTTTTTTAGTAACTTCTTTAACTTGAGAGCTTTGCACAAGCACTTTTAAACGGAAGCCCTATCAACTCCGTCATTCCCGCGAAGGCGGGAATCCAATTAAGTTGTTTATTAGCCTAGATTCCCGCCTTCGCGGGAATGACGATAATTGGGGTTTTTATATTAAACTGATGTTAATTTATCTTCGTGCAAAGCTTTCTTAACATGATGCTTAACAATTACTTTGCTACTAAAACAGCATTCACTTCCATCAAACGTTTTTCATCTAAAGCCCCAGCAGTCGCGGCTAAGCTCAAATAAGACAAAAGCATTTGATAGCGCGCCCGAAAAAGCTCTGTTCTGGTGCTGTGATATTCTTGCTCGGCATTCAGCACATCCAGCGTGGTTCGGTCGCCGACTTCTCTGCCTAACTCGGTAGCGTCTAATTTCACTTTAGATGAATGCAATGCCTGCTCAATAGCTTTAATCTTGCCTTTACCCACCGTAACGCCCAACCAAGTAACGCGAGCTTGTTGACCCGCCTTCAGGCGCATGGCTTCGGTTTCATCTTTTGCCTGATCGGCTAAGGCAACCGCTTCTTCATATTTAGCATTGCGCATACCACCAGTAAACAATGGAATAGTCAGTTGCACACCAACACTTAAAGCATGGTTAGTCAGCGCTGAATCTGCTCCACCGCCTAAGCCTCTAAGCTCCTCGCCGCCTGCTTGCGCCACCAGATTCAATACGGGCGCATTAGCAGATTTATATTTATCTATTTCATCATGCGCAATACCTTGCTGAATCTGCTGCATGTGCAGATACGGGCTATTGTTCTGTGCCAGCGTTAGCCAATCATTTAACTCACCTGCATTCAATTGCTGCAAGTTAGCTTGTTCAGGGGGTCGTGCAAGTAGCACATCAGCATCACCTGTTAAATCCATGAGTTCCGCAAACGCCAACTGATAATTGCTATCAGCCTCCAACTCTTGTGAAACCAGCGCGTCATCGCGTGCCTGTGCTTCGTGGGTATCGATAATAGCCACGTCACCTTCAGCGAATCGCCCCTTAGCAACGGCTAAGGCCTGAGCAACTGCACCACGCTGTTTTTGAACAGAAGCCAGCGTATCTTCAGCCAGTAACACATCAAAATATGCTTTAGATACCCGAAGAATCAGCTGCTGCTCTTCATTGCTAAATTTCACATCGGCTAGCTGCGCTTGTTTGTTTAGTTGCTGCGCCATACTAGAACGTTCAACATTGTAAAGTGCTTGCTCAGCGCTAATATTCCAGCGAAAATTCACGCCCAGATCTGTTTGCGTTTTAAAAGCCGCATTATCCGCAGAACCGAATAGCGGCGCAGAAAATTGCGCCTTATTAATTTTGTTATAGGCATTTATCACGCCAGTACCAGCCATAGCGTTGACTTGTGGCATATTTAACGCTCTAGCTTGAGCATTTTTTTGCTTGCCAGCCACTGCGCCAGCACGCGCCGCACTAAAAGTGGAGTCTTTACCTTGCGCTGCATGCCAAGCACCTATTAAATCAAGCGGCAAGCCCGCAGCAAAGGCTGATCCAGATAATGTGGCTAATATTAGCGACAATATGCCAACGCGCGATTGGCCTCTAAAGGCAAAATTAAACATGATTAACATGCCTCAACAGTCAGGCTAGCATTCACCTTTAACACCAAGCTTGCGAAATATATTTTCCATCAAACACCAATTGGTCAAACCGCTTTGAAACAGGTTAAGGCCAATAAAAGCGGTAAATAACAACCAGTATTTACTTATAAAAAGTGAGCTTTCTGGCACACCTAGTACTAATGATAATAAAATTAATAAGCCAGCTAATACACGTACCAGTTTCCATGAAGTCATTTTATTTCTCCTAATTAAAATTACAGTCTGCAACAGAATAATCAAATATCTCAGTTAAATTTATGTTGATAAGCCACAAAATAAAGCAAAGGAATCACGATTAAGGTCAACAACGTTGAAACAAAAATACCAAATATCAATGAAATAGCTAAGCCATTAAAAATCGGGTCATCAAGAATAAAGAAAGCGCCCAACATGGCAGATAAGCCCGTCAGTACAATCGGCTGCGCACGCGTAATGGCCGAATTAATCACCGCTTCTTTAAACGGCTTGCCTGAAGCCACTTCTAGATTGATAAAATCAACTAAAAGAATGGAGTTTCTGACAATAATGCCAGCCAGTGCAATCATGCCTATCATAGACGTGGCGGTATATTGCGCGCCGAGCAAGGCATGCCCTGGCATCACCCCAATAATAGTCAGCGGAATAGGCGCCATGATGATAAGTGGTGTTAAATATGAACCAAACTGCGCGACAACGAGTAGGTAAATAAGAATCAAGCCAACCGCGTAGGCCGCGCCCATGTCGCTAAATGTTTCATAAGTCACTTGCCATTCGCCATCCCATTTAACGGCATAGCCGCGCTGGTTATCTTCTGGCTGTTGAATAAAAAACTCACCCAACTGGCCGCCACCCGGTGCTGCAATTTTACTAACTGCCGCACGCATGCTGAACATACCGTAAAGTGGACTATCCAACTTGCCAGCCATATCACCCACCACATAATTCACAGGCAATAAATCTTTGTGGAAAATCGGCTGTTCACGCAAGCTACCTTCAATGAACACCAATTCACGTATCGGCACAAATTTTCCGCTTGAAGTTGATACGGATAACCTAAGCAAGTCCTCAATATCACCCTGTGCAGAAACTGGCAAACGTAGCCGCGTACCTGCTGGATATTTACTGGCGTCATGCAGATAAGTGACGTCTTCGCCAGCCAAGCCTGTACGTAAGGTGCTGACAATTGCCGCCTGCGAAACGCCTAAAAGCGCGGCTTTTTTCTTATCAACAATCAGCTCGATTTTTCTGGCATCTGCAATGCCGCTATCGTCGGTATCGACAATGCCTTCTGTTGCGTCAAACACCTGCCGAACTTGTCGGGCTAATTTCAAACGCTCTGCGTCATCTGGCCCATAAATTTCTGCAACTAATGGTGAAATAACTGGTGGCCCAGGCGGAACCTCGACTACTTTTACTTTTGCACCCATCTCACTAGCAATTTTCTGCAATTCAGGTCTGACTCTACTCGCAATGGCATGACTTTTTTCACTGCGCTGGTGTTTATCTAGCAGATTCACTTGAATATCTCCCACCTCACCACCGCTACGCAGATAATACTGGCGTACCAAGCCGTTAAAGTTGATTGGCGCGGCAAGGCCAACATAGGCCTGATAATTGGTCACTTCTGGTACGGTGGTTAAATAAGCCGTCATGGCATGCAATACGCTAGCCGTTTTTTCTGGCGGCGTACCTGCCGGCATATCAACCACCACCTGAAACTCGGATTTATTATCAAATGGCAGCATTTTCAACACCACCAATTTTGCTAGTGGTAGCGCTAGCGAAATTAATATCAACACAACAACACCTAAGCCTAATTTGCGTCTATTTTTTTTACCATTCACTTCACTTAGGAACGGATTAAATATGCGGGTAAACACTGGCGCGATGCGTTTTGTCAGCGCGTCTTCATGGTGCGCATGACGCAACCAAAGACGGGACAACCAAGGCGTGATGATAAAAGCGACTGCCAATGAAATCAGCATGCCCATACTGGCGTTGATAGGAATCGGGCTCATATAAGGCCCCATCAAACCACTGACAAAGGCCATCGGCAATAGCGCAGCAATCACTGCTAGCGTGGCTAAAATAGTAGGACCACCCACCTCATCCACCGCAGTCGGGATAATATCCCTAAGGTTTGCCGTAGGTTTTAACTTCATGTGGCGGTGGATATTTTCGACCACCACAATGGCATCATCCACAAGAATGCCGATAGAGAAAATTAACGCGAATAATGACACCCGATTAAGCGTAAACCCCCAAGCCCAAGAGGCAAATAGAGTCGCCATCAAAGTTAAAACAACCGCTGTGCCAACGATGGCGGCCTCACGACGACCAAGCGCAATAAACACTAATAGCACCACGGCAGAAGTGGCAAATATAAGCTTTTGTATGAGTTTTTTGGCTTTATCGTTAGCTGTTTCACCATAGTTACGGGTGATTTTCACTTCGATATTTGCTGGAATCAGCACATTTTTTAAGCTATCTATCTGCTTGATTACTGCATCAGCCACAGCTACCGCATTCTGACCGGGCTTTTTAGTGACACTAAGATTAACCGCCGGATACTCGTGCGCATCTTTAGCGACTTTACTGTCTTGGGCGACATTATTGCCACCTTCTCCATACCAAACATATCGTTCAGCAGGTGGCGGACCATCATTAATTTCAGCAACTTCGCTCAAATAAACTGGGTGACCATCATGCAAACCAACGACCAAGTCAGCAATATCTTTAGCGTCTGTAAAATAGCGGCCAACTTCTACTGCTATTGATTGATTACCGTTAACCACCTCACCCAAAGGTGCGCCAAGATTAGCAGATTGCAGCGCACGCCGCATATCTGCAATAGTAATGTTAGCCGCAGCCATGCGCACAGGGTCAATATCAATATTAATCGCGCGACCTGGCCCACCAAGGGTAAGCACTTCACGCGTGCCTTTCACATGCTTAATTTCAGCCTCTAGCGCATGCGCCACACGCTCCAGCTCATACGCACCTTGCTGATTATCCTTGGTATATAGCGTGGCGGTTAAAATAGGCACATCATCAATCCCTTTAGGTTTGATAATCGGGTCGCCTACACCCAAGTTTTTGGGTAACCAATCCTGATTCGATTGTATGGTGTTATATAGCCTGACGAGCGCTTCTGTTCGTGGCACACCCACCTGAAACTGCACTGTAATTACGGCCAAACCAGGACGTGAAACAGAAGTAACATGTTCAACATCAGCAATCTGCGATAGCACTTGTTCCGCAGGCACCGCCACCATTTGTTCTACGTTTTTTGCAGATGCTCCAGGAAATGGAATCATCACATTAGCCATCGTCACATTGATTTGCGGCTCTTCTTCGCGCGGTGTAACCAGCACCGAAAATAGACCTAGTAATAGTGCAACCAGCGCAATCAATGGCGTAATTTGTGCGGATTGAAAATATCGAGCAATACGCCCCGAAACCCCTAATTTAATATTGGCAAAAGAATCAGGAAGCTTATCTGTATTATTGCTGGGCATTAAAGGCATCTCTACTTAAAGTTCGCTGCGGCAATCGGGTTAAGAGCAACCATTTCACCAACTTGTAAACCAGCAAATACTTCTATGTTATCGCCTGATTTTCGTCCAAGCCGCACTTGCCTTAAATGCGGACGACCTTGTTTATCAACTACGTACACCGCCATTAACTCACTACGCTTGATGACGGCCGTGGCTGGCACGAAAATTTGCGCTTGTACTTTTGCGCCTTCAACTGGCAAAATTGCCCGCGCAAACATGCCAGGGCTAATCGTTAATATATTTTTCGGTAGCGTTAAGCGAACCGTCACCATGTTGCTCACAGAATCTGCCCTTGGTAAAACCGTCAGCTCTGTACTCATTAAGTTGCGCTCGGCCTCTTGCGCCGCAGGAATAAGCACTCGGATACTGGCAGCATTTTTTAAATTGCCAACCTTACTCTGCGGAACATTCACCACAACGCGAAATCCATTAGGGTCATAAAGCGTTAACAGCGGCTTTCCAGGCATCGCCATATCGCCCACTTCAGCCATCACATCGGCAATTACCCCTGCATACGGCGCATTAATGATATGTAAGCCCGTTTGTACGCCAGACATACCAGTTTGCGCTAACTGTGCCTTGGTTTGCGCTTCAGCAGTCTTGTAATCCGACTCTGAACGTTCCAATGCAGCTTGGCTAATATATTGTTTTTCGTATAAACGACGCTTGCGCTCATATTCACTACGCGCCGCTGACAATTGCGCCTGCGCTGCTAAAACTTGCGCCTGATTCGACATAGCCTGCTGATTTGCCATGCGTGTATCAATACGCGCTAACAACTGGCCTGCCTTAACGTGATCGCCTACTTTTACCGATAAAACAGTAATGCTGCCAGCCACTTGTGGTGCAATCACGCTGCCTTTAACCGCCTCTACCACACCTTCAGCAGTAAACATCTGCTCACCATTAAATTGTGTAACCGCAACTGCGGCCAACTCATCAGCATAGGCAATATTGGATAAGCAGATTAGCAAAGCTAACGTCCATGTATATCGTTTAATCAAACCTGCTTCCTTTTGCGCTATTGCTACTAGTTGAATATCTGACCACTATATTGCTATATAGTTATATAGTCAATAAATAAATATTGTGTATAATTATTGAACGTTTAAAGAATCTATGGAATAGATGATGAGCAAACTAGATGATAGAGCACTTGATTATGTAGCCAAATACTTCAAGGCATTGGCAGAACCAATGCGGCTAAAAGTATTAAATGCGCTACAAGATGGCGAAAAAAATGTAAGCCAATTAACTGAAATATCTGGGAGCACGCAAGCTAACGTCTCCAAACACCTATCACTGCTTGCGCAATACGGTTTAGTTAAGCGTGAATCGCGTGGCACTAGCGTGTATTACAGCATTGCCGATCATAGCGTGTACGAACTTTGTGAATTAGTCTGCGGGCAAATTGGTAATAGAATGGTGCAGGAAGCTGATATCAAACAAATATTTTCAGTGGCCAAGAAATTGACTCCTTAGCATACATGCTCCTTATCAATTAAAAATATAAGTCAGCAAAAAGCTACAGCTAAGTATTGTAGATAATAAAGGTCTTGTAGATAATATAGCGCTATCGCAACAGTTCTAAGCTAGCGAGCAAGTCTTTCCTAAAATAATATCAATAAAACCAGATCGTAAAATTTCTAATATACAAACTACCTAGTTTCATCACTAAATTACACGTTAATTCGCCATTATTATTTCCCAAAAATAAACTATTTACTGTAAAATTTATTTCCTTACAAAAAAATTAAGCACATCATTTTACAAAAAACATATTAAGAAACAATAGCCTGTCGATAACAGGCTTTTTTATTGACCAAAAAAATCTACAGTAAATCCATATAAAAAAATTAATGACCATTGAAAACAAAGTTGATGTGCTATTAGTAGGAAGCGGCGTAATGAGCGCCACGCTGGCTACATTATTATCTGAATTAGACGCTTCATTGAGCATGGCAATAGTAGAACGCTTACCCAAGATTGCGGCAGAAAGTACCGATGCCTGGAATAACGCAGGCACTGGCCACGCTGGCTATTGCGAGCTAAATTACACGCCAGAAAATATCGATGGCAGCATTGATATCAATCGCGCGCTAGCCATTAATGCCTCATTTGAAACATCATTACAGTTTTGGTCATATTTAGTTGAACAAAAGACTTTGCCTCATCCAAAAAGCTTCATCAATGCCACTCCGCATTTAAGCTTTGTTTGGGGAGAGGCGGATGTGGCATTTTTACGTAAGCGCTACACCTCACTTAAAAAACATCACATGTTTCAAGACATGGAGTTTAGCGATGATGTTGCCACCTTAAAAACGTGGATGCCGCTCATTATGCAAAAGCGTGACGAATCTCAAAAAGTGGCGGCCACGCGCATTAGCTATGGTAGCGATGTTGACTTCGGTTCTTTAACACGTCATTTTGTGGCGCACTTACAAACCAAAAATAACTTTAATCTCACACTGAATACTGAGGTTAAAAGCTTAAAACAATTGGCTAACGGGCGCTGGCAAGTACGTTTAAAAAACTTAATCACTAAAAAACTAAGTACGATTGATGCTGGCTTTATATTTTTGGGGGCTGGTGGTGGCGCATTAAAACTATTACAAAAATCAGGGATTCCAGAAAGTCACGGTTACGGTGGCTTTCCTGTCAGTGGTCAGTGGCTAGTCTGTAACAATCCAGAAGTCACGCAACTTCATAATAGCAAAGTGTATGGTAAGGCCGCTTTAGGCGCACCGCCAATGTCTGTGCCACATCTAGATACGCGCATTATCAACGGAAAATCTGCCCTGCTGTTTGGTCCGTATGCGGGTTTTACCACCAAGTTTTTAAAAGCGGGTTCTTATCTAGATCTAATCAAATCAGTGAAGACGAGTAACATTAAACCGATGCTAAAAGTTGGGCGTCACCACACCGATTTAACGCGTTATCTGATTGGTGAGGCGCTACAAACACACAATGCCAGAGTTGCCACCTTGCAGCAGTTTTACCCACAAGCAGCAAAGCTTGATTGGCATTTAGAAAATGCCGGAAAACGCGTTCAAATTATCAAAAAGTGTGACGATAAAGGCGGTAAGCTTGAATTTGGCACCGAAATTGTTGCCTCACAAGACGGCTCAATTGCCACATTATTAGGTGCATCCCCTGGTGCATCTGTAGCAGTACAAGCCATGCTAGACGTCATTGAGCGTTGTTTTGCCACGCAGATGAAAAACCTAGATTGGCAGAATAAATTGAAAACGATGCTGCCTAGTTACGGTCAATCGCTGGTTGAAGATGCTCAATTACTAAAACAAGTGCGTGGGCGCACGCTAAAAATATTAAACCTATTGTAGTAAGCCTATTGTAGCTGGCTAATGTGCCTGATATAAATTCGCGCCGAGGTTAATGTTTAGAGCTTATATATTGCATAGTGATAAACTACTCGGCCGCAAGCGACCGAGTAGTTTATTACAATTTCCATTTTAATCAGAAAAGTATATACTTCTACATATACTTTATGTTCAGATGTTTTAGGAGTACACAAAATGATAGAGACACGTGTTGCCAAGCTTTTTAAAAACGGGGCCAGCCAAGCAGTCCGTCTTCCAGTCGAATTCCGTTTCGAGGGTGATGAGGTATATGTTACAAGGGACGATGCAACTGGTGATGTCGTGCTGTCCAATCGTCCAGGGGCCAAAAGCTGGAATGAGTTCTTCGAGTTATTGCATGCGGTTGAAGTGCCTGCCGATTTCATGATGGATCGACCGCTCAATGTATTGCCACAAGAGCGTGGTGTGTTTGATGACGAACCGCTACAGCAAAAAAAGGCGGAACGCGCATGATGTTGCACATGCTGGATACCGATACGGCCAGCTATCTGATTAAAGGCAAATCGCCTGCTATTGAAACTAGGTTGGCAGAACTTGTGCCGTCAATGGTGTGCATCTCAGTGATGACACGGGCTGAATTGCTATACGGTTTGAAGCGTTTGCCTACCGATCATCGCCTGCATCTGGCTGTGCGCCATTTCCTTAAGATAGTGCGGGTATTGCCATGGGATGCAGAAGCGGCAGACTGGTATGCCGAGATTCGTCACCAACTCATCAGCATAGGTCAACCGATTGGTGAACTGGACATGATGATCGCAGCGCATTCATTATCTGCTGGCGCCGTGTTGGTCACCAACAACAGACGCCATTACGAACGGATCGAAGCACCCCTAATCCTGGAAAACTGGGTATAGCGCTTAAGATTCTAGCTGACAATGGCAAGCATGAATGAGCGACCGTCTGCGGATCACTCAATAACTGACGGTGGACACCAGAAGCTGAATCAGCACTCACGACCAGAAGCAGTTATATGTAAATTAAGGCTGGTCGTCAGCAACGTGGGACTAAGCCGACAGTGGGTGTAGTATGATGACTGGCTGTTGCCAAACGATTCTGTTAAAAAACTCTTTTTTTGACTGACTTAGAGAAATTTAAGGTGCTTGAAGCGACTTTTATTCTAAGGACGTAACTGGGATTGTACCGTACATAATTTTTTATTGTAGATTGAAAAAATGGCCTTTAGCAGCGAGTTTTAAAAGATGCAATCAATGGAGTCTGACCCCATTGATTCACTAATAAAAAACTAAAAGCAGTTAAAGATAAAGCGTTTTAGCCAAGAGCATTATATACAGTGAGAGTTGAATATGAATAATGAAGAAGTTGAGTTTTTTGATAATACAAAAATATTAGAGGATGCTATTAAGCGTTCAACTAGAAACTTTTTTATAGTTGCTGATTTATTCCTAATATGCCTTATATATGCAGGTTATGAAGGTTTAACTAGTTCTCATCCATAAACACCATAAATTATCACTGGCGATCAATTAGCATGCTCTTATGATGCGAGTTTGCTTGCCCATTCTGGTTAAAATCAGCTCAACTTGGCTGCATTTAAGCAAGCAAGCGGCTTCTCAAT